>JAHIHE010000103.1 GCA_018899995.1 Patescibacteria group bacterium
GAAGATTCCTGCTGGTCGGCAAGTTGCGCACCGTCCAATTCGTCTCCGCTCCGTCGCCGGATATATAAATTTGCGAAGCGATTGAATAATAAACTTTTGCCGGATTGCTGGGATTTACAATAAGCGAATTTATGGGAAGTATTTTGGTCGGCGTAATTATCTTCACCGCTCTCCAAGAAACGGCTCCGTTATCCGACTTTAATATTCCGATTATGGAACCGAGATAAATGACATTGGGGTTTGCGGGATCAAGGACAAGCGCGTCTATTTTATTCCTGGAAGGAATTTCAAAATCCTTTAAGCCGCCATTTAAGGATTGCCAGCTTGCTCCTTTGTCCAACGATTTGAACAAGCCGTCTCCCGAACCGGTGGCATAAATTATTCTGGTGTCCTTCGGATTAATGGCAATATTATCAACACTGCCGGAAAACCACTTAAGCAAAGACCAGCTTTTGCCCGAATCGGCGCTACGGAACAATCCGCCGGCATTGGTTCCGAAATAAACCACTTTTGGATCGTAAAAGTCAATTTTAAGCTTTCTTATAAAGTCCTTTCGCGCCGATGAAGTGATATAAACCTCTTGCCAGGTATTTCCCTCATCGTCGCTTTTTAACACCCTGCCGCGTAAATCGGCCGTAGATGCGGCTAAATAAATATTTTTTGAGTCCTTCGGGTTTATGGCGATGTCGTAAATCGTTTCGTTCGACAAAACGGCATTATTATATTTTTGCCAGGTTTCAGCCGCGTCAGAACTGCGGAACAAGCCGTTTTTTTCCGTTCCCGCGTAAATTATATTGGAATCGCGGGGATCAATTGCCAAACTTAAAACATTTAAAACGGCGATATTATCAGCGCCTTTCTTATCGCCGCTGTCCGCCAATGAGAATTTCTGTCCCCAGTTAAATCCGCCGTCGGCTGACTTAAAAACGCCGCCGTCGGCAGGAATGTTTTTGGGAAAAAGCGAGGTAAAGGGGCATCCGGGAGCCGCGGCGCCCAAAAAGAAAAAGGCGGAAATGATTAAAAGCAAGGCGCGCATTTTGCTGTTTATCACCCCATAAGATAGATTGTTCTTTTGCTTTGCCATATTTTTAAGCTATTCGCTCTGTAATGATATTTTGCCTAAATTAAGATAATAATATTTTACGGGGCAAGCCCCGAACCAAGAAATTTAACAGGTGAGATTTTATTGAAAAATAATTAATAGTTATTTAAGAAATAATCAGCGCAGTCCCGTACCGAATTTATTTCTGGTACGGGGCAAGTATTTCTAAAGCCAAAGTTTCCATTGCCAAGCGCGCGTTAACATTGGAAGTGTTGATTAATTTTAAAATTTTGCCGCCGGCGCTTAAAAATCTTGCCAATTTTTTTGTTTCCGATTCTTTACCCCCCCGCCATAAATTCTTGTCCGTAAGAACAGGGATGAATGGAGTAAAGTCCGAAAGAGTATTACCCCAAGCAACGGGGGTAAGCCCTTGGTGCGGGGGTTTGCCGATGTTCGCGCTGTCCAATAACATCTTGTGGCTATAAATAAGCCATGCCTTCAAAACATCGGCGGCCCTCCGGTTGTCTTTGCCGAGCATTTCCGCGAAAGAAAATTTTTCAGGCAAGTCCCCTTTAAAAAACCGGTGAAAATTTTTAATGGTTTCTTTATAATCAGCCATAGCGCCTATATTACGGCGCAATTCAATCGCCAATCCCGGCCTATTTGCCGCCAGAAAAGCAATCTCGCGGGCATCGCTCGCGCTTGCTCCCCGCTCAACCATAGAGTTTTCAATAATTTTATCTGCCACCAGATTAAAGCGAATTTTTTGAACGCGCGAGACCAGTGTCTTTGGCAAAAACCTGTCGTTTTCCGCGATTAAAATCATTACCGAATTTCCTCTGGGCTCTTCCAGTGTTTTTAAAAAGGCGTTAGCGGCCTGTTCGCTGAATTTATGCGCCTGATTAACAATAGCGATTTTATATTTGGAATCGTAAGGAAACAAACTCAAGTGATGTTCAATTTCGCGAATCTGATCTATGGAAATCGTCTTTTCTTCCGCCGGACTGCCGTCCGCGCCCTTGCCTTTAGTCGGCTCAACAAACAAAACATCGGGGTTGGTACGGCTCTCTGTAAGCGAACAATGCCGGCATTTGCCGCACGCGAAGCAATTTATTTTGTCTTGGCACTGCAGGGCTTTGGCAAACTCTGTTGCCGTTTTGAACTTGCCCAAATTTGGCGGTCCGATAAATAAATATCCGTGGGCTATTTTATCGTTTTTCAGCGCCAAAAATAGAAGTTTTTTCGCGTTCTCCTGGCCGATGATTGAACTGAAATTTTCCATATATTCCCAGACACTTTGTCAATTTTCTTCAATTGCGAAATTTATTATTAGCGTTGATTCGCCTGATATTCGCAAGGATTCGCTTATAAGAAACATAGAAACGAAAAGACGCTAATATCTACGCGAAAAGTTGCGAAAGGGAATTATGTAATTCAAAGCAATTTAATAATAGCATAAGAAAATTCGGTTAGCAAGAAAACAAAAAGTGGACTACTGTATTGAGAATTTAAACCTTTTTATTCAAGAAATGGCGGGTTGCGATTACGGTTATAACTTGGATTCAAGTTTCTAACGCAACAGCGTTAGCTGTTGATTAGTTGATTAAAAACTTCATAAGGCGTTTGCCAGTTCAAGGTTTTTCTCGGTCTGCCGTTCAGCAAGCGTTG
Source organism: Patescibacteria group bacterium (assembly GCA_018899995.1). GTDB lineage: Bacteria > Patescibacteriota > Minisyncoccia > JAHIHE01 > JAHIHE01 > JAHIHE01. The sequence goes on from JAHIHE010000103.1 coordinate 2,711, forward strand.
AGCTTTTTTTACTTCCGCTCTGGACACCTTTGTAAAATCGGTTCCTTTGGGAAAGAATTGCCTGATCAGTCCATTGGTGTTCTCGTTGGTACCTCGCTCCCAAGGGCTTCTAGGATGAGCGAAATATACTTTGACTCCTGTAATATTGGTGAATAATTTATGCTCTGCCATTTCGCCTCCCTGATCGTAAGTCATTGATAATTTCATCTGTTGCGGCAGTTTTTTCACTTCTTTGGCAAAAGCTCTAACTACTTCTTCCGCTGATTTGCTTTTAACGGGAATAAGCTTTCGCTTTCTGCTATTTCTTACCGCTCTACGCCGCGCCTTACTTGCCCTGTACGTATACTTATTCGAACTGCCAGCCCCAACCTCCCGGCTGATGGTACTGACATTTCTGTTTAATGATTTGGCGATTTTTTGAAACGAACATTTTTGAGCGAGCATCCGGCTGATTTCTTCCCGCTCTTCCAGACTTAATCTTTGATAATTTTTCATAGGAATCTAACATAGCATCTTTGGCGCTTCGCGCCAATAGTGTTGCGTTAGATTCTTGAATGAAACTTGCTATTGATAAAATTGCCAGCGATTATTCATTTTTCTGGGGAATGATTTTAAATGCCAGTATTGTTTTAGTGGCTTTTATCGGGTTTTTGTTTATAAGAATAGGTAACAGAAAAAAATATTACATAAAAAAATGAAGGGGTATGAATCCTTCAAAGTGGTTTGAATAGGTTGTTTAGAAGAATAATTCTCCGTATAAAATGATTCTCCTTTTGTTTCTCTGATAATTCTTCAATTTTGAAGAATTCTATTTTCTCATTATTTTTTTTAGCCCAGTTTTTAAAAGTCTCGAGCTGATCATTCTTTATTTTTTTGAGAAAAAACAATGTTCTCTTGGGGCCGGCGTCTCCGCAATGATAAGTTTCAAATATTATTATTGCGTTTTTGTCATCCCCATACCAATCCTCGCCTCCTATTTTATTTATTTCTTTTCTTAATAATAAAATTGGTTCAGACGGTCTGGCTTGCAGTCCGTTTTTCATTATTTTTCCTTTTGTCCAGCCACCTCCAAAAACACAGTATGGCAATGGTGTTCCTAACATTGTAAGGAATATCAATTCTTTTTTTTCTGTTATTAAAGACAGAAAAATATCGAAACTGCATCCTAATTCCAGTATTCTCCCATTTTCTTCTTCAACTCTTTCTGGATATATATCTTCTACTTCTCTTCCCATTCTTTCGTGTAAGATTCGAAATCTTTCACTAAAGTCTGAATCTGCATCTATCAGTTTTGCCATTTATTTTTCCTCCTCTGCCATAAGTCTTTATGGGCATTAAACTAATTATAAAATTTATAATAGCTTGGATTCAAGCAGTAGGTCTTCTAATCAATTTATTGCCCCAAAGACTGTTTTTAAAAGAACAACATATTAGTATAACAGGTTTGTAGAATTTGTCAAGGGTGGGATTTTCACCCCCGAATTCAAGTCACTAAGCAACACTTTAGGGTATAATTTAAGTAAAAATTAACCTAAGGCGATCAAATTCCGGCCCCCATTAACATTTTAACTTTGATATTTGAAATTACTTTTATTATATCCTTTCTCCATCCACTATGATACATCCATGTATCATAGTGGTATTAGTTTTGCCTCAGTTCTTGCTTTTAGAATCCTTTTTATCCGAAAGCAGATTAAACAGCAGAAAATGCAGAGGGTATTTTTGCTTAATCCAATTAAA
>JAHIHE010000104.1 GCA_018899995.1 Patescibacteria group bacterium
AAAGCTCTATGCATTTGGCTAAAATTTCTCGAAAAGGCATCTTGACCCGATATTCCGCCAATTTCTTGTTTATCGGCCAATTATTTTTCGCGAAAAAATACACGTCATAAACATCGCGGCTTGTCTTGCCGATTCGTTCATGCATCGCCATCAATTTATTGGCAAACATATCCTCTCTGGCCATCACCAGCATTGGAATGCCGAGCAATGTTTTCAATTCATATTTAGAGCCAAAGTTCCGGCGGCTTATTTCAATTTTAATGTTTTGAGATTTTAGATCGTATGAAATAACAGTAATAAGATTAAACCTTTTTATCCGCGAATCGACTATTTTTCCATAACCGGCCGCGATTTTTTGGATTTTTTCAAAAACTTCTTGCTCCTTGCTTTCGTCCAGCAAATCAAAATCAAGATCAACCGAATTGCGGTTCAAGCCGTAAAACATCAAAGCCGCGGTGCCGCCTTTGAATCCTAAAAACGGAGCGATCGACGGATCGGAAAAAATGTCTTTTAAAATCCGGAGTAAAATATTTTTATGTTTTGAATAATCCAACAGCATATGATTTTATTTGTTATCTTTATAATGATTAAAATACTCCCGAACTTTCTTATTCATTTTTTTATTACGGTATATCGGCAAAATTTCAAAAACCTTGTCCCAGTCCAAAACATCCAAATTATCAAAATGATAATCCTTGCTGGCATATATCCGATCCAAAAACGCCCGCTCTCTCGTCGCCATAGCTATATCATTTTGCTGTTCAATTCCTATTGTATTGGTCAAAACATCATCTTTCATCCTTATAAAAGATATTTTCTGCCCGCCAATCTCAATTTCCCGGGTAACATAAGACGCGGCAAAAATATTTCCGTAATACTGGAAATTCACTCCGGCGCGGGTCAAGACTGTTTCAAAACTGATATAGGAAGGCGTATATATCCGGTTGGCCAATTCAAAACGATTATAATTTTTATCCTTGGCGTAAATGCCGCGATGAACCCTGATCAACTTTCCCTTTCTTGCATATTCGCTTAATCTGACGCGGAAAGCCGCGTCTCTTTTTTCGCCCCATAACAAAGCGATGTCTTTGGTGGAAAAGACTGTTTTGGGAGATCGCAATAAAATCTCCACATATTCGCCCTTCTTAGACTTTTTTTCCATTTTGTCAGCTTCTATCATATTCTTACTGGGTATTAGCTTAAAACTTACTACCAGTATAATTATACACTATATTTAAAAATACGCAATAGGCAAGCCCCGAACCAAGAAATTTAACAAGATAATACTTTATTGGAAAATAATTAATGCTTGTTTAAAGAATAACCGGCGCCGTCCCGTACCGAATTCATTTCTGGTACGGGGCAAGCAAAATACCGCGGAGGTTTTTCCGCGGTATCAACATTCTTTCGCCACCCATAAGCTTTTTATTCGCCTTTTAATTTCTTCTGCTCGGGCAATGCTTTAAAATTATTTCCGTTCACAATCTTTTTGCCCGTTTTCCGCTCCAATTCCAGCCGCGCGTTTTTGGCAACGCGGCCGCCTTTTTTGGCCGGCGCTTTATTTTCTTCCAAGCCTTTTGTTTCCATTGTTTCGGCGATTTGCCGAGTGGAAAGTTCGGCCAAGGCCGTAAAAACCAATTCCGCGTCCGACATATGGTCGCGCAAATTTTCCGTTTTTAAACTTTTAAAATCTTTATGCTCTTTCACCGACAAATCGCTCCACTCTTTGTGAATAATATCGGTCAAAATCGCGTATTCGTCCCGCTCTTTTACTTCGTTACTTTTCCAATAATCCGTCAGTTTGTTCCTGATTTCCTGTCCCATCATTCTTTGCTGGATCCATTTCTCACTCCGGCCCATTCTTTGCCAATATAATCTTGATCTATTTAAAGCTTTTTCAGGGTCGGATACTTCCTGGATTCGCTCATATCCGACTTTAGCCAGCCATAATTTAATCGGCTCGGCTTTTGGACTGGGAACAGACTGAATAAGGCGAAACAATGTTTCAACATCTGCGGCATCTGTCTCTCTTAATTTTCCGTCTTCCGCCTCCATTTTTAACCGGTTACATTTTGTAACCACTTCACTTCCCTCGTTTTTTAGCCTGTTTTTAAGCACTTTCCAATAATTTCTGGCCAATTGAAAATCCGCCTGATTTGTTAAAGCGGCTATAATATCCACCACGCTAAAATACCATTTTTCTGTTTTCTCGTCATAAACCCGACGGATTTTTTTGCCTTCAAAAATGACCGGCTTTTTTTCTTGTTTATTTTTCATAAAATTTTGCGGGGGTTAAACAAAATTCAGTTTGTTCAAGTAAATCATACCATATTTTCCACGATTCTCAAAACGAAAATACCGCGGGGGGTTAATCCGCGGTATTAAAATCAGTATTTTTTCCCAATCATTTATATATTCAATTTCTCCGCGTTATCGCCGATAACCGGAATCTTCCAATACCTGCCCTGCAATACGTTTATTACCGCGATAATCCAGACAATAAACAAAGCAAGACCCAAAAGCCATCCCAAAATCGGTATCCAGACAAAAAACCATAAAATAAACATCAGCAGTCCCTGCTTGGCGTTGAATTGCGCGAACTTGCTGTCTTTTTTCGCCAAAAGCGGAATCAAACAAAGAACCCCCAGATAGCTCAAAAGCGCCCAGAGCTTATTATCGCGAATATCCTGCTCGTCGCTCATCGGCGCTTGCGGCGCTACTGGCGCTCCTTGCGGCGGCATTTGTTGTCTTTCCATTTTTATCATCTCCTGTCAAAAATTAAATTTTAAATTTCTAATTTTCAATTTTTCCGCCTGCGGCGGATCAGCCGAAGGCGGACAATAAATTTTAAATGAAATAATTTTCAAACAGATTTTTTTATTTGGAATTTGGGCTTGATTTGACATTTGAAATTTGTCATTTGTCATTTATTATCCCATCCCTCTCAACGCTGCTACCCGATCCGCAGTCGGCGGATGGGTGGAAAACAAACCAGAAAACCAATTTCGGCCGTTGCCATTGCCCTTCAGGGGATTAACAATATACATATGGGCCGTGGCTTTGTTGGCCACTTCCAGCGGCTCTTTGTCAGCCGAGATTTTTTCAAGCGCCATGGCCAATCCATCAGGATAGCGAGTCAAAAGCGCGGCAGACGCATCTGCTAAAAATTCCCGTTTCCGAGAAATCGCAAGCTTAATTAAGGTGGCGATAATCGGCGCTAAAATTGTCAAAATAATCGCGATAATAAAAATATATCCGCCCATTTTTCCACTATCTCTACCGCGATGCCTGCCGAAAAAAGACGCCCGAAAAAACCAGTCAGCAAGCAAAGTAATAAAGCCCACTAAAATTACGACAATCGTGGAAAATAAAATATCGCGATTGCCAATATGGCTCAATTCATGCGCCAGCACCCCCTCCAGTTCTGATTTTTCAAGCTTTTGCAAAATACCGGTAGTCACCGCTATCACCGCGTGATCCGGGTCGCGGCCCGTGGCAAAAGCGTTCGGCGCGGTATCATCAATAATATAAATTTTCGGCAATGGCAAACCTGCAGTGATGCAAAGATTTTCCACAATATGATACAACTCGCGATTGCTATCGTGGTCAATTTCCTTCGCTTTGCTCATACGCAATACGATTTTATCGGACCACCAATAACTGCCGATGCTCATTATAACGCTAAAAATCACGGCAAAAACCAAAATGCCGGGACTATCCATGGCCTGACTGAAAACCCAACCCACTCCTATGGCAAATATCAAAAACGCCGTGATCAACAGATAAGAATTTCGGATATTTTTATCTGCTTGTGTGTATAAAGTTGGCATAAGTTTAATGCAACAAAAAAATAATTTGTTTAATTATCTAATTACCCTTCCCCCAGCGGATTAAAACCATTCTTAACCTCATCACTATCATTAAAACCATCACCATCTGTATCAGGATTATTAGGATTCGTCTTAAACTTTACTTCATCAATATCAGACAACCCGTCGTTGTCGCTATCCGAAAATTTACCGCTCACATTTTCAAAACAACATCGATTTAACTTCTCGTCTATAATTTTTCTGCAAAATTCCCCATTTTGCTGGACAAAAGCCATTTCATAATAAAAAATTCCTTCGCATGCTTGCCGTGTTTTTTCAGATTCTAAATTTAAACAATCTTCCGGCTTATCATACGTTACGAAAACATTCCTTAAGCAGTGCGTAAAATCATTGTCATTATCAAACAACCGACATTTATCAATCTTTTCCGCAGCTACTTTTTGTAAAATTGCATTCGCGCATTCAATTCGTATTTTTGAATTTTCAATTTCGCCGCAAACAGCGCTTTCGCCTTTAATAAAAGCTACCGAAGCGATACAATCATTTTCTCCGTCTCTTCCCTCGCATTGCTTCTTAATTTCTTTATCGCTCTTTGCTATTTCAAAATAAAATTCTAGCTGCGAAACGCTGAATTCCGGATGATTATTTTTTAATTCATCTAAAATGTTTGCGATATTTCCGCTTTCCGGCAATTTGTTTACGATATTTTCTAATTCTCCGTTTCCACCTTGATCGTTTTTTATGCCTTTATCCTTAGATTTAAATATAAAAATTACAACAAATAATAAAAA
>JAHIHE010000007.1 GCA_018899995.1 Patescibacteria group bacterium
AGTTGTTAAGTTGTTAAGTTGTTAAGTTGTTAAATTGTTAAATTGTTAAATTGTTAAATTGTTAAATTGTTAAATTGGATTTCACTGCTTTAGCGTCATTCCCAATTTGCCTAATTCTTTTCTAACCTCTTTTAGCGATGCTTTGCCCATCTTAGGAAGCGATAAAAGTTCATTTTCCGTTTTTTTGACAATCGCGCCAACGGTTTTAAGCTTATTTTCTTCTAAAATGGCGCGAATTCTATTTGAAAATTTCAATTCATCAATGGACTTGCCCAGAAAGGACTCGGATGGAATCGCCGCCGCTTTTTTCTCTTTTGCTTCTGGCGGCGCGGGTTTCTCGGTGGCGGTTTCTTTTTCTTTTTCGGACGATTTTACGGCCGCGAATTGTTCAATCAGTATCTGCGCCGCCCGCCTCAGCGCTTCCTCGGGTTCAATACTGCCATCGGTCTCAATTTCAAAAATTATTTTATTGTAGTCGGTGCGCTGGCCGACGCGGACATTTTCAATTTCGTAGCCGACTTTCCGTATCGGCGAAAAAATAGCGTCTATCGTGATAACCCCGATTTCTTTCTTATTCCTGTCCCGCTGCTCAACGGGCGCGTATCCCAGCCCTTTTTCAATTGTTAGTTCCATATCAAGTTCCGCGTTTTTCCGCGTAAGGGTTGCAATATGAGCGTCTTTATTTATAACTTCGGCTCGGCTATTGGTTTCAATATTTCCAGCAGTTGCCTCCTTTTCTCCTTTTACCAAAAGTCTCGCCTTAACCGGTTCGTTGCCGTAAAACTTGAACCGCAGCTGCTTTAGATTCAGAATTATTTCCACTAAGTCTTCCTTGACGCCCTCTATTGTGGAAAATTCATGCGGCGCGTTTTTGATTTTAACCGAGGTAATCGCCGCGCCGGGCAAACTTGAAAGCATAGCCCTGCGCAAAGCGTTGGCTAAAGTTATGCCGTATCCCGGGTAACAGTCGTTTATTTCAATAACCGCCGAATTTTCTTTTTTATCAATTAATTTTATGGGCTTGGGAAAAGAAATATTTTTCATTTTTTAGTATATAAAATGATTAATTATTAGCGGGAGTAATATTCAATCACGGATCTGATATCGGAAACCGATCCGATTTCTTTGAGCACCGGTGAAGCTGTTACTTTAATCGCGAACTTTTCTTTGTCCGCGGATAGCCAGCTGGGCGCCTGAAATTTTTTAAAACTTTCGGAGACATTTTTGAAATAATTCTTTTTTTTATGGCTTTCTTTTATACTTATGATATTGCCTTGTTTTACGCGATAGGAAGGTATGTTCACACTCTTGCCGTTAACCATAAAATGATTATGACTTACCAGCATGCGAGCTTCCGCTCTTGATGAGGCAATGCCCGCGCGATAAATCACATTATCAAGCCGATTTTCCAATATGCCAAGCAAAATTTCCGCAGTATTCCCTTTTTGAGTAATGGCTTCGTCCAAATATTTTACAAACTGCCGCTCCAGTATGCCGTAAGCGCGGCGGATTTTTTGCTTCTCCTTAAGCTCTGCGCCATATTCAGTCAGCCGCATAAAGCCGGTCTTCCCTTTTTGTCCGGGAGGATAAGCGCGCCGTGAAACCGCGCATTTTGCCGAATAGCAGCGCTCGCCTTTCAAAAAAAGCTTTTCGCCCGCTCTTCGGCAAATTCTGCATTTTGCGTCATGATATACTGCCATAAAATCTATTTAAAGTTATTTCTAACTAATATTTTGACCTTCCATTAAAATTAGATTAATCAATCATTGGTAGTTTTCAAAATCCCAAATTACAAACACCAAATCCCAAACAAATCCCAAATCTCAATTTCCAAAATCAAAAACATTTTTATTTGTTTGAAATTTTGCATTCGGAATTTATTTGGAGCTTGGGATTTGTAATTTGGTGCTTCCAAATTTTGGCGATATTGCCAAAATTTGGTTACACTCTCCTCGGTTTCGGCGGACGGCATCCGTTATGCGGCACTGGCGTCATGTCTTTTATGGAGTTAATTGCCAGTCCCTGCTGCGCCAAAGAGCGCAACGCTGAATCCCTGCCCAGACCGATCCCTTTTATAAAAACATTAACATCTTTAATTCCGGTCTTTTTCACCTTTTCAACCACGTTTCTCACTATTAAAGAAGCGGCGTAAGGGGTTGATTTTTTGGTGCCTCTAAAGCCGATTGAACCGGCGCTTGACCAAGCCAGCACTTTTCCTTTGTCGTCGGTAAGGGTGACAATCGTATTGTTGTAGGTGGACTGGATATACGCTCTTCCCATGGTGATTGATTTTTTTGAGGTCTTTGCCGCGGCAGGAGATTTGACAGATAAAACTTTTTGCCTTACTTCATCGCTTTCCGCCACCGTGGCCGCGATTGTTGATGTTCTTTTTTTTCCCATAGTAGTATTGGATTAAACTACAAATCACAAATCTCAAATTTCAAATTCTAAACAATTTGGAATTTTGCATTTTAAATATTGTTACTTATTTGGAATTTGGATATTGGGTTTTGGAATTTGCTTAAAATCGGATTACCGATTTTAAGCTTTTATGTTTTATTCAGCCCTTTTATCCTGCCGCTGCCGGCGGTGCGTCTCACATTTCCGCGAACGGTGCGGGAATTGGTTTTAGTCCTTTGTCCGCGAACCGTCAAATGCTTGGCGTGGCGGATTCCGCGATAGGCGCCGACATCTTTCAGCCGCTTAATGTTAAACATTATCGCGCGCCTCAATTCTCCTTCAACTTTGTATTCTTTTTCTATAATCTGCCGCAGGCGGTTAATTTCCTCCGCAGACAAACTGTTTGCGCGCTTGCTTCCGTCAACTTGAGCTTGATTTAAAATTTTGCAAGCCAAAGAATGTCCGACGCCGTAAATATACGGCAGGGCAAATTCAATTTTTTTATTGTCCGGGATATTCACCCCCGCGATTCTTGCCATAAGCTTACTGTTTAGTTATAAATTATTCATCAACTAAGATATTACTTCTAACTAGGGTTTATCTAAAGCCGATTTTCTGAAATCCCAAATCACAATCCCGAGTGGTTCGATAAACTCACCATAAATACTCGGGACAAATCCCAAACAAATTACAAATCTCAATTTTTAAATCCCAAAATATTTTTGTTAGTTTGGAATTTTGAATTTGGAATTTATTTGGAGCTTGGAATTTGTAATTTGGTGCTTCCAATTTTTGGCATATGCCAAAAATTGGCTATCCTTGCCTTTGTTTATGCTTCGGATTGGAACAAATCACAAAAAGTTTTCCTTTTCGCCTGACAATCTTGCATTTTATGCACATTTTTTTAATTGATGGACGAACTTTCATATGAAAATTAAAAATTATTGCTCGGAAATCAAAAAACTATAAGCGCCTTGTGATTCTACCCCTTGTCTTGTCGTAAGGGCTCATTTCCACGCTTACTTTGTCTCCGGCGGAAATCTTTATGGAATACATCCGCATTTTGCCTGACAGATGCCCGATGATTTCTTCGCCCGTACCCAGTTTTATCCTAAAAGTCGCGCTGGGCAGCGATTCCAAAACCACCCCTTCTGCCTGAATTAACCCTTTTTCCATAAAATAAATATACCCACGCTTTTTACTTACGCGTTGGTGTATTAATAATTATAATTATACCAGAATTATATTTATTGTCAACCCCGTTAGAAGTCGTGATTTGCTTTTATTATTGAGAATGACATAAGGCGTAAGCCGCATTCGCTTGAAAACCGTGGAAAATATAAAGATTAAATTTGGACTTCTAACGGGGTCAACCCCGTTAGAAGTCTTAAAATTATTTTCGCTGTTTAAGAATGTCTTAAGGCGAAGCCGCTTCCGCTTGAAAACCTTGGAAAATATCAAGATAAAGTTCGAACTTCTAACGGGGTCAACCCTTATTAATTTGAACTGTAAAATTATTCTACCTGTTATTATTAGAAGTGTCAAGAATAATAGTGATATTCTTATCAATCAGCGGGACCCTCTTGACCCAGAGCGGCCAAAACGATACCTCAATTTTACTTAATTCCGAGCTCTTGCTTTTTAAATAACTGTTGATTTGCTCCGCGGTCTTGCCGCTCAAAGCGCTTTTTAAATCCTGCTCGTCAACGGGTTTGTAGCTATTCGCCTGATAGCGAAGACCTATTTTTATTTTGTCCGGACCCAAAACCGAAACATCGCCATAATCAATCTTCGGATTTAAAATTACCAAACTACTCTTTTTCTCTCCCGCGGCATTGCTCCCGTTTTTGATAATATCGTCAATGATTGACTGAACATCTTTGGGATTAAATAAAAAAGCGACACCGGCCATTTTTAAGCTCGCCTTGAATTTATTCGCCGGCTGGTCAATTTTCGCGCTGGCAGAAAAATCTTCGGCGATAAAACTTATTGTCTTATCAAGTAAAACCAAGTCCGCGGGCTTTTTTTCCAGTAATTGCGCGGATATTTCCTGCTTAATTTCCGATTCCAGAAATTCTTTAGCCTTCTGCAAATCAGAACTCGCGACAACCGTGGTTAATCCGCTCGCGCCGCCGGCGGTCGGAGCGAAGGACTTCGCGTAAATTTTTCCGTATTTCGGACTGCCGGATAATCCGGGCAGAGAAAAATCGTCGGCGGGGATATTATAATCCGGTCCCAGCTCCCATGCCGCGACAGGAACCTCAGTGCTGCCAGGAATGTCTTTCCCGTCCTCCCTTGTAAATCCGGGGATGGAGATTGTCTTGTTTATTTTAAATAATTTGCCGCTATTGCTCAAAAAGCGGGTGCCGGAAACTAATGCCTGCGGAGACGACGACCATTCGTTATAGACCGTTATAATCCCTGTGGCGCGGCTTTCTATTTTTTTACTGCCGGTGGCGTTGAATTCGCGGCTCTTTTCTGTCTCGCCTGTAATTACAGTGGCTGGAACTTGTTTGCTTGAAATTTCCGCAGAGGAAATATTTTTATTTAAAATAAAATCAATACTGATATTTAGCGGGGCGACTCGGGGCGAGACCGTGATTTTCGCGCTCGGAAGCAGAAAAAACAATGCTCCGCCGGCAACTAAAGCGGCGGCTGCAATAAACGCCCAAAATATGTTTTTATTGGCGGCGGAAATGCGAAACTGCCCCGCTTTATCATATAATCCTTCTGCTTCTGGAAAAATTTTTTTTTCGCCAAAAATAATTGAATCAACCGGCTTTAGTCCGGAGCTCGCGCCATTGGCGAAAATTTTTTTAAGCGCGTTTGTTTTATCGGGTAGAGTCCTAATTTTAATTTCCGCGTTTTGCGCCAGTATTTTTATCGCTTCGTCATTGGTTGAAATCACCAGCTCTTTGCCGAGCCCAGCCGCAAACTTTTTGAGCAGTTTCAAATTTACAACGCTTAAAAGCGGGCTTGCTTCGGAAAACGCGACTAAAATAATTTCGCGCGCCGAACTATTTTTAATTTTTTCAACAACCGCGCTTTCGCCGTCGTCTTCGGTCAAATAAATTGTTTCTGTTTCGTTTTTCATTTATGGTGAGTTTACTTGTGGTGAATTTGTTGAACCATCGAATCCATTGTGTTAATTATACCGCTTTTATAAATGATTGACAAATTAAAAATTGCTGCCAAGATATAAAAAGGAGGTGCCTTTTGTGATAAGAGATCAAAATGAGTTTGGAAGTATTATCGGCCCCATAGAACGCGGCATTGATGAACTCATAGAAAAAGCTGAAAATCCAGTAATAAAAAATATGGCTGCAAAAATGAAAAACCATATTTGTTTCATTAAAGAGCAAACACCATATTAACCAGCCCTAACGGACTGGTGTTTTTTTACTCCAATACCGCCTTAATTCTCCTTACGCCGGATGAACTTGCTTCCTCTTTTTGGATTTTAAATTTGCCTAAAATCCCTGTATTTGCCGCATGCGGGCCGCCGCAAATTTCGCGGGAAAATATTCCGGTTTTTTCGTCGCCGATGGCATAAACCTTCACCCGCTCGCCGTATTTTGTTTCAAAAATGCCCATCGCCCCTCGAATACCTCGGGGCGACCCTGAACTTGTTGAATGGGTCGCGCCGAGCCGTTTGGCGTCTTCCAGCGCCATTTCCGCAAAACTTACCGACAGATTTTTTTGTATCTGTTCGTTGACCAAGTCCTCAACTTTTTGAATTTGTTCTTTTGTCATTTTTTCCGGATGTGAAAAATCAAACCGCAGTCGCTCGGCAGTGATATTGCTCCCCCGCTGATAAATATGTTCGCCTAAAACTTTCCTTAAAGCCGCGAGCAAAAGATGCGTGGCAGTGTGATATTTCACTGCTTGTTCTCCTTGGTCGGACAAACCGCCTTTAAATTTTCCAGCCGCGGCAGTGCGGGAGAGTTCTTGATGCTTTCTTAACTCTTTTTGAAAACCGCTAATATCGACTAACCTACCCTGCTCTTTTGCTAATTCAAGGGTTAGTTCTATCGGAAAACCATAAGTTTGGTAAAGATTAAAAGCTACTTTTCCGCTTATTTGGGGTTCGGCATGTCCGGCAAAACTGCCTCTTTTTGGCAATGCTTCATCGGCAACACCAACCCACTCAATTTTTTTGAACTCACGCATACCTGCTTCTAAAGTTTTTTCAAATTTCCCTTCTTCTTTTTTAATTTCATTTAATATCTTGGTTTTGTTTCTATTCAAATCGGAATAATTTTCTTTATAAATATTTATAACAACTTCTATAAGCGGCGCAAGAAAGTTTTCCGGCATTTTTAACATCCTGCCATGCCTAATCGCCCGCCTTAATAACCGGCGCAAAATGTATCCGCGTTCGATGTTCGACGGCATAATGCCGTCAGAAATCATAAATACAGAAGCTCGCGTATGATCAGCAATAATTCTAATTGACTTAATTTCTTCTGTTTTTGATTTATGAGCTGTGGTTTTGGTTTTTGGTATTTGGTCTTTGATTTTGGCGACTATCGGCGCCAGTACATCCGTTTCGTACACACTGTCAAACCCATTCAAAATCGCCAAAGTCCTTTCCGTTCCCATTCCGGTATCTACATTTTTTTGCTTTAGCAATACATATTTTCCTCCGGCGGTTTTATTGTACTCCATAAAAACATCGTTCCAAATCTCAATAAACCTTCCGCAGTCGCAATTCGGGTGGCAAATCTTGCCAAAAGCCGGATTATGGGGTTTGTCTGTGTCGTAAAACATTTCGCTATTCGGTCCGCAAGGTCCAGTCATTCCGGCAGGCCCCCAGAAATTTTTTGATTTGTCGTATGTAAAAATACGGCCTCCGCCGGAAAGCGGGACATCAACTTTTGCGTCAATCCCGGATTTTTTGAAAAGTTCTGACCAGATTTTTATTGGTTCCTCGTCGCGCGGCGCGTCGCTGTCGCCTTCAAAAGCGCTTACAAATATCTTTTCTGGCGCCAAACCCAACCCCTCTTTTTTGTCCACGAGAAATTCCCAGCTCCAAGTTATGGCTTCGTTTTTAAAATAGCCGTCCAGCGACCAGTTTCCCAGCATTTCAAAAAATGTAAGGTGTCTGTTGTCGCCCACTTCTTCAATGTCGTCGGTGCGAATGCACTTTTGGACGTTTACAAGCCGCTTTCCCATTGGGTGCTTCTCACCCAATAAATACGGCACCAAAGAATGCATTCCGGCGGTAGTGAACAAGACCGTCGGGTCGTGTTCCGGCACCAAAGAGGCCGAAGGAATTTCTTTATGCCCCCTCTTTTTGAAAAATTCAATGTATTTTTTGCGCAAATCGCCGGAAGTCATCATTTTATGGTGAAGGATTTGAACTATGGCTGTACAAATTTCTTTTTTGGCTTAGAAGTTTCTGACTAAGTTCAAATTCCTGATTTTTAAAAACCTTCATCCGGCTTTCAGCCGACTCCAGATTGATTTTCGCTCTCATAAATTCCTGCTGATATTTCCTTGTCTGAATTTCCAACGCAGAAATTTCCCGCCGGATCTTGAGCAATTCCTCTTCGGTTTGCTGAATATCAATTTGCCTCCTGAATTTTGTCCTTGAATCGCTTTTTTCTTCCATAAAAATAAAAAGATATATTTATCAGCCACTGGCTAAACTATATTATATCTTTAATTAACAAAAATAACAATGATTCGGAAGTCCGACTTCCGAAATTACTTTTTGGACAAAATTAAAAGCACGTATGAGTGAAAATTCATTAGAGCTTTGCTTTTATTTGAATCTCACTTACGTGCCTCTTTTCCCCTTTTAAGGGATTCATGGGAGTTTCTGATGCCGCTATTGGCTACCTATAACTCCCTATCAGCTTTTCAGCTTTTCGCCTACTGTTTCGGTTTTCTGTGGATCAGTCGAAAGCCTGGTGCTGCTCAGTTACGTCCTTTGTTTCCGGGTGTTTTAAATGATGTTCTCGGGTCAATTTATCAATCCTCCTGAATGATAACTTCTTATGACCAATGCACAATTATTTTGTGCAACGGATCTCCGCAGAGATCCGACTTTTTCGCTACCACGATCTTATTTTTTCCGCCCCCTCGAGAGTATTCGGATTTTACTCTGTCATTTGAGAGCCGTTTGCTAATTTAGCATTCCTCCTCCTATAAGCCGCTACGCGACTTATTGTTTAGTATTTTAATCAAAACCATCAAAAAAGTCAAGTAAAGTTATCCACAGGGCAGTAGAAGTTTGGCTTATCCGCTGTTGGCGGATAAATTGCCAAAGGCGGCCAAACTTTCACTGCCCTGTCCACAGCCGATTATCCCTCCTCCCAACACTTCATTCCCTCGGTAAAAAATCACTGATTGGCCGGGGGTAATGGCTCGCTGAGGCCGGCTAAAAATAACTTCGTAATCATTGCCTTTGCCTTTTTTCCGCTTTACCCCCTTACCAAACCTTTTGGTGTGGGGGCTTACAATCGCTTTTTCCGGCTTGTGCCGGTAGCGAATCGTTGCCTGACATTTAAACGGCTTTAACGGCTTGTTTCCGCTTATCCAGTTAACATCGCAAACTAACAATTTTTTCCGCCAAAGCAGTTTGTCTTTAGGGTCAGAAGTCACGATAAGTTTATGGGTTTTATAATCCGTCCCAACCACATAATACGGCTTTCCGCCGCCGATACCCAAACCGTGGCGCTGGCCAATTGTAAAAAGCGGCAGGCCATCGTGAACGCCGATAATTTTTCCGCGGGTATCAATAATTTTTCCGGGCGTTAAGTCCATGTGCTTTTTAATGAATCTTTTCATGTCGTTGTCATAAATAAAACAAATCTCCTGGCTTTCCGGCCGGTCCCATGCTGCCAATTTCATTTTTTTTGCCATTTTCCTGACTTCTGATTTCAAATAATCGCCAATCGGAAACAAATAACGCGCCAATTGGCTCTGATTAATAGTGTACAAAAAATAACTCTGGTCTTTATTTTTGTCTTTCGCTTTTAATAAATGGCATTCATAAGTTTTGGTTTTTGGTTTTTGGTTTTTGGTTTCGCGCCAAAGGCGTGCATAGTGTCCGGTTGCCACAAAATCCGCGCCCATTTGCTCCGCTTTTTTGAGCAAAACCTTGAATTTTATTTCCTTATTGCAAACAACGCAGGGGTTGGGCGTGACGCCTTTTTTCAATTCCTTTAAAAAATAATCAACCACGGCTTTTTTAAATTCCTTGACCACATTAAGAGTGTAAAAGCGAATGCCGAGTTTTTTCGCGGCAAGCCGCGCCGAATGCGAAGCCGCGTGTTCCGCTCGCCTCGCTGCCGGTTGGCGGATTTTGGCGAAACGGGCCGGCTCTTCGGACCAAAAATGCATAAAAACGCCAGTAACATCAAAGCCCTGTTTTTTGAGCAAAACCGCGGCAACGGAGCTGTCAACTCCGCCGGACATGGCAATGATGACTTTTGGTTTTTTGAGTGTTTTTTCCATGATAAATAACTAAAAAACCGAAGGGTTGACAAAAAGGTAAAATACACGAAATCCAAATTTCAAAGCTCAAATATCCCCGAATAATCTTTCAGATTCAACGGGGCAGGCAAATCAATGACAAATGCTTTAATGTCAATTCAACTCAAGTTGTTAAACTCCTATTGGTTATTTGTCAGCCTTCGGCTGATCCGCCGCAGGCGGAGATTTTGGATTTGAATTGACATTTGGATTTTGACATTTGGATTTATTTTCCTGTGAACCAGTATCCGCATTTTTCCGGCGTAATCCATTCTTTCTCCGTCCGCGGATATTTCTGGCAATTTAAAAAGGCAAATCCTATCTTTCGCTTAATTATACAATAGCTTTTTCCACTCAGATCAGAGCGCAAAAAAACGCAATTCGTTGGCAAATGGCAACAGGCGCCGCAGTTTCGGCATTTTCCCCGCCTGTTTTTTGCTACCGGGAAAAATGCCATTATCGTCCGATAAAATTTGTTCGTAAAATTATTTCGCATTGTTAAAACTTTTCCTTCTCCCTCTTCCCCTTCCTAAATTCTCCTTTAAACCACGCCATCGGAGAAAGCGATTTTATTTTTTTAAAAATCAAGGCCGCCCTGTGTTTTTTGCTGACGGCGCTTTTTTTGTATTTATTGATTTCTTTTTCCAGTATCAGCTTCGCTTTGTCAATCGCCTGGTATAAATCCTGCGCTTCCGCTTCCGCTCTCAAAAGATGTTTGTCGGGAACAGAAAGATTGACTTCCGCGCGATAAATCGGTCCGCTTTTATGATGTTTCGTGGTGATTCCGATTTCAACACGGGCCACCAAAGATTCATTTATTGTTTCTTTTCCGCCTGCGTTCCTGCCTGTCGCGGGCAGGGATCCGCCGAAGGCGGAAAATTTTTCCAAACCCCCGATTTTTTGGTCAATATACCGCCGAATTTCTTCGGTTAACTCTAAATTTGTCCCCTTGATTAGAATTTTCATAATTGTTTAGAAATTAGAAATTAGAAATTAGAAATTTATTCTTCAGAATCCCACATACTGAATTTCTTCCTGAAGCTGTATTCCGAAATTCACGCGGACTTTTTGCTTGATTAAACTGACAAGCGTAATTACATCCGCCGCTTTCGCTTCTCCGGCGTTTAGGATAAAATTTCCGTGTTTTTCCGAAATCATCGCTCCTCCGATTTTTCTGCCGTGAAGCCCAAGCTCGTCAACAAGCCAGCCGGCAGGAATTTTGCCAGTCGCCCGGAATTTTTCCGCTTCGGGAAATTTCTTTGCCAGTTTTCCAAACGCTTTTTGGTTTTCCGCAATTGAAGGGTTTTTAAATACACTGCCGGCGCTCGGACCCAAAGGGTGGCGTTCTTTTCTTTTTTTAAGATACTCCCTGATTTGTCTTTTGCTTTTTTCCGGATCGCCTTTCGCAAGCCGCAGCGTTATTTTAATTATAATATAATTCTTGCGTTCTTTATCAACCCGATACTGATCAGCCTTTGGCTGAAAAATGCTACTCCGATAGCCAAACTCGCATCCGGAATTGCTCATTGCGCGTTGAACCAAAGCATCAGTATCAAAAATTTCAACCGATTCCGCGAATTCCGACATTGAGCGGCCAAACGCTCCGGCGTTTCCGACAATCGCGCCAGCCACGGTTCCGGGAATGCCTATCGCCCATTCTAATCCGGTAAGCCCTGCTTCAGCACAAACCATCACTAATTTATTAAGATTTACTCCTGCCCCGGCCTCAATGGCAGTATTTAGTATTTGGTATTTAGTATTTAGTATTTTGATCACCATGCCGTTGAATCCCTGGTCTGAAACCAAAACATTGCTGCCGTTGCCCAAAATATAAAAAGGGATTTCTTTGCTTTTGGCGATTTTTACCGCGTTTACAATTTCCTCCGTAGTCTTGGCAATATAAAAATATCTGGCCGGCCCGCCGATTTTAAAAGTGGTGTATTGAGCCAATGAAACATTTTCTTGAACGCCTTTTAATAAACTTTTTATATCCGCCATAATCGTATTTTATAATTATCGCATAATTTTGATGAAATTTCAATGAACTTGACACTGTGATGATTTAGTACTAAAATAATTCACAGGAGGTTAATAATGAACAAAAAAAAGAAAAATATAGACTTTGATCCAATAAAAGTAGGAAAAGCAGAGTTTGGGTGGTATAAATCCCATCATTTTGGAGATTATGATGGGGTTATTAGACAAATGACTCTTGTTTACCA
Source organism: Patescibacteria group bacterium (assembly GCA_018899995.1). Classification (GTDB taxonomy): domain Bacteria; phylum Patescibacteriota; class Minisyncoccia; order JAHIHE01; family JAHIHE01; genus JAHIHE01. The sequence goes on from JAHIHE010000007.1 coordinate 12,105, forward strand.
GATGCTTTTCGGGTTAAAGCCCAAAATTGCCAGAGAAATTATGCTATTAAAAATAGCGGCGGCTAAAGAGCATGATTTAGCAGAAAAGGAAGGTATATCGAAAAATGAAAGCGATAAACATTGGAAAAAAGGAGAAGAGTTAATGATTGAGCATTTTAAAATGCTCAAGAAAGCGCTTTCGGAAGCCGAATAAATCGGCTTCTTTTTTTATCATTCATTCCTTACGTAATACCTTGCCATGGCATTTATTCTACGACAAAGCTAATGCTTCTTTTCTATTTTTATTCCTCTTCCACTTCTCCCAATGACTGCAGGGTAAAAAATTTGTGATACAATCCTTTTTTCTTTATTAATTCATTGTGCCTGCCGGATTCAACGATTATCCCCTTATCTAAAACCAAGATTTTGTCAGCATGCTGGATTGCACTCAAACGATGTATGATAACAAAAGTAGTTCGGCCTTTAATTAAACGCTTCAATGTCCAAGAAAGTTTTTCTTGCGTATAGCAATAAATTTACACCATTTTTAAAAATTTTTCAATTGTCTTCCTATTTTTTTCAATCATTCCCAAGTGTCCGCTCTTTGAAATTGAATATAGACTGTATTCCCTATCTTTAGGGTCCTTGGTTTCTTGAATAAACCGCAAACAAAAAGCTAACCCTCTTTCTATGATGCTGAATTTAATAGCATCTACTAAATATTTCTTCTCAAGTTTGGTTAATTTTCTTTTGTTTTGATAGCCACTTATTAAGGCCTGAAAATTTTTGTTGCTCCATTTTTTCCAATTATTGATAAAACACCAGCCACGGCAAGCTTCTCCTAAATCTAAAATAAGTTTTCCATAATAACTTCTGTCAAAATCTATAATCCCAATAATTTTATTTTTGCGCCAAAGAATATGTCTTTTACCTAAATCTTCATGAATAGTGCCTGAAGACAAATTTTTAGGAAAATTTAATAAGAAAATTTCTTTTTCAAATCTTTTTATAAATTCTTCTTTTTGCGCAAAATTACTTTTTAAAATTATTCCCTTATATTGTTTAAAAGTTTGTTTTGTTTCTTCTAAATCCCATATATGCTTTCTTTTGTTTTTTGTTTTATAATTTTGAATTAAATTATGAAACCAGCCAACAATCTCGCCAAATTTTTTTATTTCTCTCGCGGTCGGATTCAGTTTAGGATTTCCGTCAATAAATTCTCTAAGATACCCAAAATGCTTCTTATAAAATACTATTCTCTTTCCCATCTTTGATATTGCGGGTTTTGGCACTGGAAAGTTATTTTTAAGCAGATGATCAATAAGTTCTAATTCGGCAAGTATCTCATTTTCAGACCGCCACCTAAGACCTAAAGGAGAGAGACGAAGTAGGTACTTCTTTTTATTAGCGCTTATCACATGGGTAATATTTCCACTTGTGGCAAGTGGCTTAATTTTTTTAATTTGCCCTATGTCAAACTCACATAAAATCTTTTTTAAAGCGAGAAATAAAAATTTTTGTTTGATTAACATATGAAACACCTGAAAGTTGAGGATAAAAACCTCCAAATAATTTGTAAATCACTGATAAATTCCATATCTTGATAGTGGTTTTTTTATTTTGACGCCTTGCCCAAAACCTTATTGAAACTCCTTACTTTTCTTGCGGTCGCAAGAATTGTCAACCCCATTAGAAGTCATAAATTAATCTTACTATTAAGAATGGCATAAGGCGTAGCCGCTTCGCTCAACAACCTTGAAATTTCAAAGTTCATTTTTGGACTTCTACCGGGGTCAAGAGTTATAACTTTTAGGTTTTGAATTATAATTTTGACTTTTGACTTTTGACTTTTGGTTTTGAGTCATCGCGTCAGCGACGCGATAAATATCCCCTGCTCCCATTATCAGCAAAATATCGCCGGATTTAATTTTCTCATCAATTAATTTCCGAGTATCGCCCAAATTTTTAGCGTAAAAAATATTATCCGGCTGTAAAAAAATACCTTTATTGTCATTGCGAGCGACCGAAGGGAGCGCGGCAATCTCAAACTCCTGATTAATGCATAGAGATTGCTTTGTCGCTTTGCTCCTCGCAATGACAGTTTTAATATCCTCCACCATTTTCCGCGAACTAACATTTTTATCTTTTTTCTCTTCCCGGCCCGCTACATCAAAAATTTCCGCCAAAATCACCAAATCCGCGCTGTCAAAACTTTTCACAAAATCATTATAAAGCACTTTTGTGCGGTTATGCTGATGCGGCTGAAATGCTACCACAATGCGCCGGCCGGGATAAAACTGCCGTGCCGCTTCAATTGTCGCTTTTATTGCGGTCGGATGATGCGCGTAATCAGAAATTACTGTCGCATTCTTGCCTCGCCAAAGCTTCGCAGAAGCGGCGGCGGGTTTATAATTTCCCCTAATTTCAAACCTGCGCCAAGTGCCGCCGAAATTGTTCAAAGTCATCTTGATTTTTTCAACATGAATGCCAAAATATAATCCCGCCGTAATAGCTGCCAGAGTGTTATAAACATTGAATTTTCCGGGAATTTTTAACTCAAATTCGCCTAAATCCTTGCCATCATATTTTACTTTGAATTTAGTTTTCCTTGTTTCTATTTTAATATCATAACCCTTTACGTCATTATTCTTGCCAAAACCAAAAGACAGCGTATTGAATTTTGTTTGGAATTTGGGTTTTGTAATTTGGAATTTGTTTGGAATTTGGGTTTTGTAATTTGGAATTTTCTCATCGTCTCCATTAAAAATCAGTAAACCATCGGGGGGTAAATGATTTATAAATTGTTGAAACGCTTTTCTGTAGTCCTCAATGTCCTTATAATAATCCGTATGATCTAGCTCAATGTTGTTCAAAACAATAATTTTTGGCCAATATTCCAGAAATGCCCGCTCGTATTCGCACGCTTCAATAACAAAATGCTTTCCTTTGCCAATCCGCAGATTGCCGCCGAATTCCGGCACTTTGCTGCCAACTACGACGCTTGGGTCTAATCCTCCGGCTGCCAAAATCAAGCCGACAAGCGAAGCGGTTGTTGATTTTCCGTGCGTGCCGCAAACTGTGATTCCGTATCCCGAGTCCTCGGGATTAAAAATTTTCCCCAATGCTTCGGCGTATGTTAAAAGAGGGGTTTTCAGCTTTTTTGCTTTTACCAATTCTGAATTATCTTCTGAAATTGCCAAAGTATAAATTACCAATTCAATGTCTTTAGTTAAATTTTCCGCTTTTTGGCCGACGAAAATCTTTGCGCCCAATTCCTCCAGTTCGTCGGTAATTTCCGACTTATTTACATCCGAACCGCTTACAATTTTTCCGCGCGCCAGCATCAACTTGGCAACGGCGGATAATCCTATTCCGCCAATGCCGATAAAATGGATTTTCCCTGCCCTGAGCGGGTCGAACGGGTGGATTTTGTTTAAATCTATTTTTTTCATAGTTTCGTTTTCGACTGAAAATTTATGCTATAGCAAGAATTTTCAGTCAAGACATTATAAAATCATTTTCTCAGCCTCTTTTTTCGCTTTTTCCAATCCTTCAATTGCTTCTTTTTGGAGATTATGAGCTTGAAAATAATAAAGCTCTGTTTTTTCCGCTATTTTCTTTTGAATTTCCAAAGGCGGAAGTAATACAGGAATTGATAAATATTCTTCCATTATTAAATTCTTAATTCCCGTTGTCTGATTTTGCACATATTCCATATAACCAAGATTATAAATACTTTTAAGATATGCAAATAAATAGTAAGGCAGGCATTCTTGTTTATTTACTCTAAAGCATTGCAAAAAATTACTGAAACCAAAATTTTCATTATCATTTTCGAATATGGCAACTCTCCCCACTGGCTGTATCGGACTGCCGCCAGATTTTTCTATTAAAATATCGTCCTTTTTCAACTGAACTTTTTTAAATTTATCTTTTGTTATTAATCTTTGAGCAACATTTTCAAAATTCAAATTAAATTTATTATCAAAATTAGTTGCTTGGATTCTAACTTCTAACGCAACATTAAAATTCAAGATAAAATAAAGCTTTTAAGGGAATGGGATGAGTTTTTTGGCTTAACTGAATGATTTTTTGATCTCGTTTATGCTAAAATTGTATATTAAAGCGGCTAAAAGTGTTGCGTTAGATTCTGGAATCAAACTTGCAAAACATTAACCAAAATATAATCATTAGTATGGTCGGCAAATGTTGAATCTTCGCCCCACTCGCCAGCGATACTCTCCGCAATAATATCCGATAATTTTTTTGATTTATATTTAGATTTTCTAATAGCTTTTATTGTTTCTTTTGGCATTTCTAAATAGGCCTTAGGGTCAATTCGCCTGCCTTCTATTTCATCGCTCCAAACCGTAAAAAACATTTTATTTTTAACCTCCGGTATTTTAATCCCCAGCTCTTTCAAAACATAATCATCAATTGAATCCAAAATTTTCTTCGCATCCGCTTCTTTTTCTTGCTTTTTACTGTACGCCTTTTGCATTATTGAAACAATTTTGGATTGAGTTTCGGGGGAAGGAATGGGAATTGGAAGATTTCCTAAAATATCATTATTTACATATTTTATCGTGGCTTGCGTTGCATTTTGATCGATTAAACTCAAAAATGCATCCGAATTAAACCACAAATTAGCGTATTCAGGCAAAACCTCTTTTTTAAATCTCAACCGACTGACATTTTGATTAAAAATCGCTTTAACATCCAAATCAAAAACACCGCTTGCGCCGATTGTTCCGGCAATACAAATAAGGACATCGCCTTTTTGCAAATTCAAAGCAGAATATTTTTGATAAATTTCCGGTTTTACTGTCTTGGTATTTTTAAGCACAATATGATTATCTTTGATGTTTGTATTCCGAATAAAATAACAATCGCTTTCGCCAAAAGGATTTTCACTCTGTTTTGGAGTAGTGCCGCTTTTTATGGATTCAACTATGTCTTTTATTTTTTTAATGGCAAACTTGGATTTATTTATTTTTTCAACATAAACATTCGGCATCCAA
>JAHIHE010000105.1 GCA_018899995.1 Patescibacteria group bacterium
GATTTAAAATAAGGAAGAATATTGTGTTTTTGACCACCGAAGCGGCTATTACCGATTTGCCGGAAAAGAATCCGCCGGTTGGCGGACCAATGGGTGGCGGAATGGGAATGGGGATGTAAAGATTGTCGATTTACTCCGAATTATTTAGAAACTTAGTTTCCAATTGGAAACTAAGTTTCTTTAGTTACAAATGGTGGTTTACAAATCATGGTTTAAATGATATACTTTAAATACCAAATTACTAATAATTAACTAATCCCGAGTGTTCGGGATAAAAATTATGCCCCGTTAGAAACCTGTCTATGGCTGTATAAGCATCTTTTCCGACAAGAATTGAGTTACTTTAAAATTTTTATAAAGACTTAGCGAAAAATAATTTTAGGACATAATGGGGTTATAATCATTAAAATAAACTAGTATATCCGAAGGCGAGATTTAATCTTAAACAAATTAAAATTATTTTTCGCCGAGGGTTTCTAACGGGGTATGGACCCAATCTCTTGGATAATTTTAATCGCGATTGTCGCGATAGTTCTTTGGATAGTCGGCGTTTATAACGGCTTGGTAACTTTAAAAAACCGCGCAGACGAGGCATGGAGCGATATTGATGTGCAACTGAAGCGCAGATACGATTTAATTCCGAATCTTGTGAATACGGTTAAAGGTTATGCCAGCCACGAACGCGAACTTTTTCAGCGCGTAACCGAGGCGAGGACTCGCGCCATGGGAGCGCAGGCGCCGGCTGAAAAAGCCGAGGCGGAAAATATGTTAAGCGGAACTTTAAAAAGTTTATTCGCAGTTTCCGAAAATTACCCCGACTTAAAGGCGAATCAGAATTTTTTGGAATTGCAGCGCGAGTTGACCGATACTGAAGACAAAATTCAAGCTTCCCGACGATTCTACAACGGCAATGTCAGAGACTTTAATATTAAACTTGAAGTTTTCCCTGATATGATTGTGGCTAATATGTTGGCTTATAAAAAGAGAGAATTTTTTGAAATTGAAAATGCCGTCGAAAAAGAACCGGTAGCGGTGAAGTTTTAATCGCGGATTAACACGGATTTTTTAGCAATAAACACGGATACACCAATTCGTGATTCGCGAGAATTCGTTTTAAATTAGTGTTAATTAGTTTTTGGTTATATGGCTTTACGCAAGAAATCAAATAAAAACACCTATACTTCGTATGTTTTTGCCGTTTTTATTTTTTTGTTTTTATTTTTTCAACCACCATCTCTTGATTCATCTTTTTTTAAGTTGAATGCTTTGGGCGTTAACGTAGTAAAAGCGGAATGCGTGCCTGAGGCGCCGACGGCTCCGACCGGCGGACTTGTCCCGTGTGGGCGCATAATAGACGATCAGTCTACGCCATTAATTAATGAAAATGAACCTTGCACTCTTTGCGCCTTATTCTATATGTTGAAAAATGTCATTAATTTTGTGATGACATTGGCAATTGGCATCGGAGTGTTTATTCTGGTTATCGCCGGACTTCTCTACGCTTTTTCGGCCGGAAATCCGGGAAAAATCGAATTGGCCAAATCAGCCGTAACCAGTGCGCTTATCGGCATGGCCATTGTTTTTATCGCCTGGATGGCTGTCGCGGTGATTTTGCAAGGCATGGGATACGCCAATATTTCCACGTGGAATCAGGTGGCTTGCAATGTAAAACCGGGCGGGCCTCCTACGGTTCTTCCTTATTGCGGGGATGGAATAGTAAATAATGAAGAAGTTTGCGATTGGAGCGTTAGTCCCGATCAAAGCTGCACAACTACATTTTCCGAAGGTCTTCCGGCGCATTGCAGCGGTATATCGGTTTTGGGAACGCAAGCTTGCAATTGTAGTTGTGATGGTTGGGTTGCGTGTGTTGCTTCAGCGCCGCTTCCCGTAGAAAGTTCTTCCACGGCTTGTTCCAGCACTAGTCCGCAAATGAATGATTACGGTTGTTGCGAGCTGGTAAGTTGCACGCAAGATGGATGCGATTGCTGCGGGAGAGATGCGGGTGCCGCAATCCCCGGCGGTTATACAAATGTTCAAAGCTTAAGTCCGTGCGGATTGTCAAATAATAGCTGCAGGTTGAGTCAAAGCAATTCTAATCCTAAAAATTGGACGATAACCACAAATCATACAACTGCTGCTTTTAGATGCTGGGAATAGTTTAAATTATGTCTAATAAAACAATAAAAATTATTA
>JAHIHE010000106.1 GCA_018899995.1 Patescibacteria group bacterium
ATTCTTTCTGCTCTTTTGTCAATCTTTTTGGTGTTTCCACATTTAATTGAATATACAAATCCCCTCTTCCGTATCCAGAAAAATGAGAGATTCCTCTGTTATTTATTTTAATAACTTTTCCCGATTCAATGCCAGCCGGAACGCTTAAAATCGCATTTCCTTCAATCGTCGGCACTTCAATTTTTACTCCAAGCACGGCTTGCGAGACGGAAATTTCCGCTTCATAAAACAAATCGGAATTTTGGCGCATAAAATGCTTATGCGGCTTTATATGAATATTCACATACAAATCGCCTGCTATTCCGCCCCTTGGGCCTGCTTCGCCCGCGCTTTCCAAAGTAAGAGTCATCTCGTCTTCCACGCCAGCCGGAACTTTGATTTTAACCGGTACGCTCTCGCGCACCCGCCCATCGCCGCCGCAAGTCCGACATTTTTTCTCCGTTTTTTTTCCTTCTCCTCCGCATTCGGGGCAGGTGGAGACCTGCGTAAAAGTTCCTAAAATCGTGCGTCTTGTCTGCCGAATCTCACCTTTACCTTTGCATGCCGGGCAAGTGATTGTTTTTGAACCCGGTTCAGCTCCGCCGCCTTTGCAAGCCGGACAAATTGTCCTTTTATAAATATTTATGTCGCGCTCCGCGCCGGAAAACGCTTCTTCAAGGGTCAATTCAATATCAATCGCTATGTCTTCTCCTTGTCCTCTTACTGCGGATTTTTTGGTTCTGGCGCGCCTATCTTTTCCGCCACCGAAAATATCGGAAAAAATATCTTCAAAACCTCCTCCGCTGAAAGCGGAAAAATCGCCATTCCTGAAAGCGTCCGCGAATCCGGAAAAATCCCTGAATCCCTCAAATCCTCCAAAGCCTCCCTGCCCTTGTGTTTGCGCCTGTTCAAATGTCTGACCAAATTGATCATATTGGCCTCTTTTTTGCTTGTCCGAAAGCACCTGATACGCTTCGTTCATTTCTTTGAATTTTTTTTCGTCTCCGCCGGGCTTGTCAGGGTGGTATTTTTGCGCCAAACGCCGATAAGCGCGTTTAATCTCGTCATCCGACGCGCCTTTCCCCACCCCTAAAATTTCGTAATAATCCTGAGCCATAACAAATAATAATTTTTAATTTCTAATTTTTAATTTCTAAATAATTTTAAATGATTCAATTTTAAAACAGATCAATAATACTGGTTTTATATCCTGTTTTTATTTTATTAAAGATTAACATGGTGTAATTATACAACGATAAAGCAAAATAAAAAAGGCCATTCTTTGGCAAAAAATTAAAGAGGAGAAAGTTATTTCAATCCCCTCTTGAATACTTGGTATTGCTTTTTAGGATCCGTTGTTTTCAATTGCTACACAAGCCAAGGCTAACCTCGCCTCCAAAAATGCAGCATCTCTGTCCCTTATTGGATAGAATGCCGTATCTTCTTTAAAAGAAGACAGGGCATCTTCCTCTTGTTTTCGCAGAAGCGCCAGCGTAACTGTGCTAATACGTATCCCGTTTTTTAGGCAAATTTCTATGATGTCCAAATCTGTCAATTTATTTACCATTAATATCCCTCCATACTTTTTATGTCTATTTTAAGTGTTCACCAAAGTATCCTTGTTTCCAATTATACCCAAAATTCTTGATTTGTCAAGACGGATAAAATTATGTATAATGTATCAAGTATTATGTATTAAGCATAATAATCGCGGTTTAAATAAATTCATCGCTTTCGCTTTATACTAAATACCTGATACGATATACTTAATACCAATCTATGAGCGACAAGCATCGCTGGCAGGATCCGGGAAATATCGGGCAGCCGGATTACAACAAAATCACCGGAAGGGTCTTTTTGATATTTGTGGCCCTGCTGTTTTTTGCATTCGTGAAAATAGGGATTAAAAATCATTGGTTTGATTTTATCTTATAAATTTAAGAAGCCCCCGCTTTTCAAAGAAAGGCGGGGCTTCTTTTTATCGCCGAAATTAGATTCCTGTCTGCCGACAGGCAGAAAAGTTTTACTTTTTTTTATCGTCTTTATCCTTTTCTTTAAACTCGCCTTCAATCGGACCTTCGCTGTTGTTGCCTTTTTTGGGATTTTCACTCCCCTGTCCTTTGTACATTTCCGCGCCTAATCTTTGTATCGCCTGAGACAATTCTTCTGTCGCGCGCTTAATCGCGCCGGAGTCGTCGCTATCTTTGGTTTTTTTCAGGGCGGCGATTTTTTCTTCAACTTCTTTTTTGAGCGGTTCCGAGACCTTGGCGCCGGCTTCTTTCAGGGATTTTTCCGCGGTGTAAGTCAAATTATCGGCAATGTTCCTTGACTCAACCAGCTCTTTTTTCTGGCGGTCGGCTGAAGAAAATTTTTCCGCCTCCGTTTTCATTTTTTCAATTTCTTCTTTGTTAAGCCGCGAAGAATCCTTGATCGTTATATTTTGGCTTCTTCCGGTTGCCTTGTCTTTTGCCGTAACCGTCAAAATACCGTTGGCATCAATGTCAAAAATTACTTCAACCTGCGGAATTCCCCGCGGCGACGGCGGAATCCCGTCTAAAATAAATCTGCCTAATGACTTGTTGTCAGCCGCCATAGGCCTTTCTCCCTGCAAAACATGGATTTCAACCGATGTCTGGCTGTCCGCGGCCGTAGAAAAAACCTGCGATTTTGAAGTTGGAATAGTCGTATTTCTGGAAATCAGAGGCGTCGCAACACTGCCCAGTGTCTCAATGCCGAGGGTAAGCGGTGTAACATCCAAAAGCAAAACTTCCTTTGCTTCGCCGGACAAAACCGCGCCCTGAATCGCGGCTCCGATTGCCACGCATTCCATCGGGTCAACGCCGCGCTCAATTTTTTTGCCGGCATAATCCTCCACGAATTTTTGCACAATCGGCATTCTTGTGGGTCCGCCGACCAGTATTACCTTGTCAATGTCCTTCGGCGCCAGTTTAGCATCGGCTATCGCTTGCTCCACAGGATGCCGCATCCTTTCAATAATCGGCTTAATCAGCGACTCAAGTTTCGCGCGGGTAAGTTTCATCGCTAAATGTTTCGGCCCTTCCGCGGTCGCGGTGATAAACGGCAGATTTATGTCCGTTTCAAGCGTCGTGCTTAGCTCAATTTTCGCTTTTTCAGCCGCTTCCCGGATTCTCTGTATCGCTATTTTATCTCCTGCCAAATCAATGCCGCTGTCTTTTTTAAATTCAGAAACGATGTAATCAATAAGCGATTTATCCATATCCGTGCCTCCCAGCTGCGTATCGCCGGAAGTGGATTTAACCTGGAATACTCCTTGTCCGAAATCCATAATCGTAACATCAAGAGTGCCGCCGCCAAGGTCAAAAACCAAAATTTGCTGTTCTTTGCCGGCTTTATCCAGTCCGTAAGCCAGAGACGCGGCAGTGGGCTCGTTGATAATGCGCACCACTTCCAATCCCGCGATGGCTCCGGCGTCTTTTGTCGCCTGGCGCTGGGAATCATTGAAATACGCCGGCACAGTGATAACCGCTTTTTCCACTCTCTGGCCCAAATACGCTTCAGTGTCTTTTTTAATTTTCTGCAGGATAAAAGCGGAAATCTGTTCGGGCGTATATTCTTTGCCAAAAATTTTGTATTTAAAATCCGTGCCCATTTTGCGCTTGGCGGCCATAACCGTGCCTTCCGGATTCATTACCGCCTGCCTGCGCGCCGGCTCGCCAACTAAAAGTTCGCCGGTTTTGGTAAAAGCCACCACCGACGGAAACGCTTTGCCGCCCGCGCTGATTCCTTCGGCCGACGGAATAATCACGGGTTTGCCGGCTTCCATCACAGCCGCGGCTGAATTTGAAGTTCCTAAATCAATTCCGATTATTTTGGACATAGATTTAAAATTAATGTTAAATCTCAAATGTCAAATCTCAAAACCATATGTTAGATGTTAAATCTTTAAGTTCTAACATTTAACATTTGGTTTTAACATTTTACATCTAACATTTGACATATATTTACTTGACTTTTCGCAAACTTAATTCTACAATAGAATTAAGAAAAATTCAAGGGAGGAAAAATGAAAGGAGAAAAAGAAAAAGTTTATGTACAATGGTCAGTACGAGATAGCGATTTAAATATAACCTGCCCTAATCCGCACTGCCAAGCCGGAATGTTAAAAAGAAAAGTACCATTTACCACAATTGCTAATTTTTCTTTATCGGGCCCGTTTGAAAAAGAAAAAATCGCCAATGAAGTAAAAACAGAAAAATGCAAGCATTGCGGTACGGTAATAAAAGTGACAGCAGAAATAAAAGCGGAAATCATAACGGATAATAAAAACGAGACGAATGCTGAAATCACTACTGTCGCTATTGAAGAAGGCATTGAACCTGAACAAACAAAAATTGATTCTTTCGCAAATTAGGAACTTCGGTTCCTTCTTTTTTTATTCCTCTTTGTTTTTTTATTCTCCTTAATTTATATCTAATGAGAATAACCCTCCATAGCTTTAGCGGCGGAGGGCTGCCACTTTCACTTTCGCGGTCCGAATCACGACGCCATTTAATTTATATCCTTTTTGCGCTTCTTCCAAAATTTCACTTTCCGGTTTTTCTGATTCAACCATTTCTATTGCCTCGTGAAATTCCGGATTGAATTTTTCGCCAATTGATTTAATTTCTTTTAACCCCCTGCTTTTCAATAAAGCGTCTAGTTGCTCTTTAAGCTGAACCACTCCTTTTACCCAATCTTTGTCCTTTATATTTTCGGGAATATGTTTAACAGCCATGCAAAAAGTATCGTAAATCGGCAAAATTTCCATGATTAATCCGGCGCTCGCAGAATTAACCAATTCGGCAAAAAGCTCGCTTTGCCTTTTTTTGTAATTTTCAAAATCCGCCATCGCCCGTTTCCAGTTATTCAGGTATTCTTCGGCTTTCTTTTTTTCCGTTTCAAGTTGTTTTTTAAGCTCGGCTGATTCACTGTCCGGCTTTTCTTCTTTCTTGGCCGGCGGCGTTGATTTTTCGGTACTGTTTAAAAACATAATAAAAATATTTTTTACTTTAATAATTTAGCATAGTTTCATTATAAAATCAAGAATTTTTATCATCATTCTTATTATGCGATTTTTTATCTTTCGTTTTTTATCTTAATTTTTTCCAGCTCATAAATTCTTTGCCCAATATTGCCAAACCGGGCAAAGTAACAGCCACGCCTACAGCGCCCGCGGTAAAAAGAGACAGTAAAATAATCTTTACAATTTATCTATTATTTGCCTCGTCAATATATTTTTGATGTTCTTGCTTAAGTTCTTAATAAAATTCTGATCTTCAATCATCGACTCTAAGTCAAGCTTGATGCTTTTTGGATCCACTTTCTCAATAATCTTTAGGAGTTTTTCTTTTAATTCATCCTCGTTTTTAATATTCTCTATGCAATTAATATTGGGTTTGATTCCCTTGTCCAAATACCACATCAAATCGAAATAATCCCTGCCCTTTACTTTGATTATACTTTTCCCTTTTTTATCGGTTTTTTCCCATTTTCTATATAAAATCGCCCTAATTTTGGTGGACATTAGGGTTGGAAAATCAAAAGTTTTAGCTAAAATCGATTTGTTAAATTTGAATAACGGCACTATTTCGCTTTTATAATTCCTGCAAAAATTAAAATCGCTGAAAATTTCTATTTTCAAAAATAATAAATCTGATTCGCTTTCCTTAGACAGTTTCATTTCATGCAAAAGTGGAAACTTTAAATAAATTCTAAATTTCTGAACAGCCGCGATTGGATTTAAGTCAGTATTTTTTTTAAAATAATTTTTCAAGTCTCGGGCTAAAATGGCAATCTCAATGTTGCCTTTCGCGTCGACAAAATCAATATC
>JAHIHE010000107.1 GCA_018899995.1 Patescibacteria group bacterium
AATTGAAAAGGAAAGCGTCGCCGTTGGCGCAATAAAGCACGGCTCAACGGTTTTCTATACCGAAAACTTCAAAGATGAGTGCAGTAATGGCATGATCGATATTTTGCAAGACATAATTGATGACGAAAGTTTGCCGAGAAGTGCAAGCAAAGAAGTTAATCCCTATTGTTTCAAAACGCCAGTCAATGTTGTTTTGACAAGGCAAGAGCCAGAACGAGAGTTCGTTGAAGCGATTATTAGCTCAAAAGTATGCAAAAAAATTGATGCTTGGATAAAATCGCGAGACATGGGATTTTATAGTGTTGAGTATTCGTGGAGAAAGGGCGAGCACCCAACGCAAGGTAATTTTAATCCTGATTTTTTCTTGAAGCTTGGAGAAGATATTGTTGTTATTGAAATAAAGGCGGATGGTGATGATTCTGACGAAAACAAAGCGAAATATCGCTGGGCGAAAAAACATTTTGAAGATTTGAACGAAGAATTAAAAAAAGCAAAAATCAAACAAAAATACTTTTTCCATTTTTTGAGTCCGAATAGCTATGCCGAATTTGTAGAATATTTTTGCGACAGTAGGGTTTTTGACAAGAAGTTTCGCAGTAATCTTGAGGATTTACTGGACAGGAATCAGGGTGTAAAGTATGGCTGAAATAAGACATAAACTCTTTTAATTTGAATATTTTTGCCAATTGCCATATAATTGACCACTATAAGAGCAAAAAATTGCCGAAGTTTTGAATGGGATATAAATTTGCCAAAATTGGTATAAGTTGCTATCATTAACAATAGGTAAAATACTATGACTAGAGCAGAACTAATCAAAAAACTTGAAACCGAGCGCAAATCGCGCGTTATTTCTTATATCACCGGCGATAGACTGCCTTTTGCTACAAAAATTGCGGGCGACATTGTTCCGCTTCTTGGCAACCTGCTTGACGGCATTGGCAAAGTCAAAAAAATCAGTTTGCTTTTATACACAAGTGGCGGCGACATGCTTGCGCCGATTCGTATTGTAAAACTAATCCGCAATCATTGCGACGAATTTGAAGTGCTTGTCCCGTATAAAGCGCACAGCGCTGGAACGCTTATTTGTCTGGGGGCTGACACAATCGTAATGAGCAAGCTAGGCGAGCTCACGCCAGTTGATCCGACCACCGGACACCCTTTCAATCCGCAGAATCCGGCTAACCCCCAGCAGAAACTTGAAGTGAGCGTTGAAGACCTTAATTCGTACTTGCTTTTTGCCAAAGAGAAAGCGGAAGTAAAAAGCGAACAGATGATTGACGCGTATAAACTTTTGGTGGAAAAACTACACCCACTTTCAATTGGCAACGCTTACCGCGCTTACCGCATGGCGCGTCTATTAACCGAACGACTTTTATGGTTGCATATGGACAAAGAAAAAGACGGCGAAAAAATAAAAAAGATTGTCAAAGAAATAACAGGAGATATTACTATCCATGCTTATCCAATTGACCGCGACGAAGCTGCTGATCTTGGATTGAGAATTGAAAAAGCGGCTGATGAGCTTGATAAATCAATGTGTCAAATATACGAAAATTACGCGGAAGAAATGAAGCTCGGACAGCCGTTCCACCCGAATGAATTACTTGCTGGCAAGGAAATGGTGGAAATAAATAAAGTAGGAGCATATCTTGAAACTGCCGATACTTCATATCAGTTCACTATCACCGGCAAAGCCCAGAAAATCATTAAAAATAATCAGCCAACGATTGACCTCAATTTTGAGTCGCAGTCGTGGGTAAAGAAATAAATATGAGCACAGCACTATTTGAAAAAAATGCAATAGATAGTACTTCTTTAATAAGCAAGCATATTGAATATAATCCAGTTATATACGATTTGGCAGAGCTGGCGGAAATTAAGGTCAGGGAACTACTCCCTTGGATTATTATTTCTTCACGTCCCGTAACCTATCGGGAGAGCTTTATCGGTATGTTGACTAATGAGGAAGCAGACGAAATGAGAGAGAAACTGAAAATTTTTAAAAAACGTTTCAATGATGACTTCGCAAAAAAACACCAAATATTGTTTGGACACTAATTTCATTATAAATCTATTAAATGGCATGAAAAATGCCATTTTGGTTTATGAGGAAATTAAAAATGCTCCTCTTTCCATAACAGCCATTGCTTCAGTGGCTCTTTTTGAAATTTTGAGAGGCAAAGAGCAAAACCAAGACAAAATACAAGCTTTTAACGAATTAAGACAAAAATTAGAAGTATTGCCATTTGGCGAGAGGGAAGCCGAAGAAGCAAGCGAGATAGAGAAAAAAATTGACCAGAAAGGACTATCTAAACTTGATATTGATGATTTACTAATCGGTGCGACCGCAAAAACGAATGAAGCAATTCTTGTTAGTAACGACAGCGATTATAACAGAATTGATGGATTGCGGTTGAAAAATTATTAACTAATCCCACCCACCACCCAATTTGAGGTCCCGCCGTCCGCTCGCCAAAAATTTTGGCCGTCCCCGCCGTCGTTGAAACTTTGGCGGGCAGGCATTCAGGCGGGCGAAAAAGAGGATTGGGGAAAAAATTTTCGTATTAATTCAAACTCTATGAAAAACTTCAAAAAAATTAAAGAGAAATTCAATCAATTGTCACAGCAAGAAAAAGATAATTTTCTTCAAGATATTTATAATTTTTCCAAAGACACGAAATTATTTTTAGAAAATCGTTTGCTGGGCGGCAATGACGATGTTTTTATCAAGGCAATAGAAAAAGAAACCATCGGCAAGGTGTATAAAAAAGGATTACCGGGCACGCCTAATGGCGTAAAAGTAAATTCCATTATCGTTAAAGCAAAAAAGTCCGGCGTTAGCATTGACGCGCTGATGAAATTGGAGCGGCTGGCTTACAGGGGGTTTATAGAATTTTTAAACGAATTTGGAGGCGGACCGGAAAGTTTTGATGAAATGGCGGATAAGCATATGGAAAATTATTTAATTTTAGTTCGAGACAATATCAAAAGCGAGAAAGAGAGGAATGACATTTTTCAGGATATGAAAAAATATCTATTAAAGAAAAACAATATGTACACGGATTCGCTTGATGATGTTTTTAAGGAAATAACAGGAATATCGGTCGATAGATAATTATCTATAATTTTAATTATGCTTATCGGCATTGACGCGCGAGCGTTGGAAGAACCACAAACCGGCGTGGGAAGGTATTTGGCCAATCTGCTGGAAAATTGGGCGTTATTTTCTTCCGAACAAAACAGTTTATCCAAAAATCGCTTTGTTTTGTATTTTAAAAACAGTATTCCAAGCCGTGGGATTTTGGAGAGTTCTTGTTTTATCAAAAAAACAGTCAAAGCGCCGTTCACCATAAAAAGCAACGCTTTGTTTCAGCATTGCTTTTTGCCGCGACAGGCGAAAAAAGACAGGATTGACATTCTTTTTTCTCCTTCATACCTTTTGCCAATATGCTATTCGGGGAAAACCGCGGTAACGATTCACGATATTTCTTTTGAAATTTTCCCGCAGAATCTCTCTCCGGCGGATAAATTTTTGCTTAAAAAAATGTCGCGAATTTCGGCAAAAAACGCCGATGTTATTTTTACAGTTTCGGAGTTTTCCAAAAAAGAAATTTCCGGCCGCTACGGAATTTCCGCCGATAAAATTTTTGTAACGCCTTTGGGCGCGGATGAAAAATTTTTCGCAGCAAAAAATGGCGAAAATATCCAGGCAATTCAAGAGAAATTCGGCATTAAAGGCAAGCTTGTACTTTCCATCGGGACAATTTTTAACCGGCGCCATACGGATGCTTTAATCGGCGCTTTCGCGCCATTCGGACAAAAATTCAGCCAATATCAGCTATTAGTTATCGGCAAAAATCACACTTATCCATTTATCGATATGGACAAAAAAATCCGCGAAGTAAATCGCGCGCTGAAAAGAAACGCGGTTTTAAGATGCGACTCTGTCTCAAGCGACGATTTGTTGGCGCTTTACGGCGCGGCAGAGGCGCTTGTTTATCTTTCCGATTATGAAGGGTTTGGCCTGCCGCCGCTTGAGGCGGCTGCATCGGGAATACCGGTGATAACTTCCGATATTCCGGCAATCCGCGAAAATATGGCTGACGCGGCGGTTTTTGTAAAAAATAACATGGATCTCGCGGAAATCAGCCGCGCCATGGAGGTCGTCGCGACAGACAATGCAATTAGAAACAATTTGATTGAAAAAGGATTGGCGCGCGCAAAGATGTTCAGTTGGCGCGAGTGCGCGAAAAAAACCCTTGCGGTCTTGGAAAAAATATGAAACAAATGCTTAAAACAGTGTTTTTCTTTGAGTTAATCGCCGTACTTTTAATTACGGCCGGAGTTTTGCCGCGCGAGTTTTCGTATTTTATCACGGCGCTGATTTTAATTTATTTTTTGGGCGCTGAAATTATTGATTCGCTTGTTTTGACAATCCTTTCAATTCCGCTTTTCCTTGCCTTGCCGATAAGCGATTTATATGACTCAATGGCGAATTGGCGGATTATTTTGACCGCTTTGTTTTTAATTTGGGCTGTCAGGGCGAATTTTTTTCAAAAAAAATTTTTTTCAAAAAGTTCTTTGGAATTATGGATAGTGGTTTTTGTTCTAGCGGCGTTTTTTTCGCTCGTCGGTTCAGTCAACGCGGCTATCGGCTTTAAAAAGATTCTGTTTCTTGGAAATATTTTCTTGCTTTTTACAATAACGCGGGGTATCGTTAAAAATAAAGAGTCGTTTTTAAGAATCCTTAAAGCCGGCGTCGCGGCAGCAATTTTAACCCTCGCGATCGGATACGCGCAGTTAATAAGCGTTTTCTTTTATTCGCTATATCAGTTTTGGCAGTTTTGGGCGGAAAACGCGATTTATGCCCTATATGGAGATAGGCTCGCGCAATTGCTTTCATATTCAAACACCTGGTTTTCCTATTATTCGGGCGACATCCCTCCGACACTGCGGATGTTTTCGGTTTTTCCGGATTCGCACTCTTTCGCGCTATTTAACATTATTCTGATACCGCTTGCTTTAAGTTTGGCATGGCATTATAAAACGAATGGAAAAAAGTATAATTTTGCCGCCTGCTGTTTTTTAATTATTTTAATGCTTTTGGCAATATTGTTTTCCGGCTCCCGCGGGGCGTGGATAAGCGCGATAACGCCTTTAATAATCATTTTGTTTTTAGCAAGGAGACGCAAAATCAACCCGTTTGAGGCTGCTGCAAATAATGATTTAATCCAAAACTCAAATACCCCCGAAGGACAAGCCTACGGGGCAGGCAAATACCAAAAATACAAATCAAAAACTAAAAAATTAATTAATTACTTATTTTCCAAAAAATTAGGAATAATTACAACATCAATTATTCTGTTTTTTGCCTTATTTCCCGCGTCCTCGGTTATTCTTGAACAAAGCCAAAAAGCCGAATGGCGGCGCGCAAACGCCGGCGGCGAAATGAGCAGTTCCGTAGTATTTAAACGATTCAAAAGCATAGCGGACTTGGAAGAAATTTCCAATAAGGGCCGGATTAAAATTTGGAAAGACACATTGAAATCAATAAAAAATTATCCGTTATTGGGCGTAGGCATTGGCAATTTTCCGGTTGTCCTGGGGCAAAATGTTTCAGCGGCGAAAAAAGGCGCTTCGGCGCATAACCTGTTTTTGGATATTGCGGCGGAAACCGGAATTTTGGGACTTTTCGCGTTTTTGGCGATATTTTACGAAATTTTAAAAACCGCTTTTGGAATTTTAAAAAGCTCTCAGGGCGAGTTTTATAAATTTTTTGCTTTAAGTTTCGGCGTTTATCTTTTTTGGATTTTAGGGTATTCTTTATTTGATGTTGTGCTGTTTAATGATAAAGTGCTGATGATGTTTGTGATAGGAGTAGGGTTGCTGTACGGAATTAAGGGTATTGAAACCAAAGCTACAGATTAAAACTTATATATGCCAAAAGTTTCGGTCATAATTCTCACTTACAACGCCAAAAAATACATTAAAAAATGTTTAGATTCGGTATTGGCGCAGAATTATCCGAACATTGAAGCAATAATAATCGACAACGCCTCAAGCGACGGCACGGTAGAAAGAATTAATCTATGGATAAAAAATAATAGTATTAATTCGGTTATAAGTTATAAGTTATTAGTTAATAGTTATAATCTGGGTTTTGCCGCGGGACAGAATCAAGGAATCCGGGAATCAAAAGGGGAGTACATACTTTGCTTGAATCAAGACGCGTGGTTGAACAGAGATTTTATTAAAAACGCAGTGGATGTCTTGGAAAAGGATGAAAAAATTGCCGCTGTTCAGGGAAAACTAATCCGTTTTGACTTTCAAAATAATAAAATTCTTGATATAATAGACACGACAGGATTGGTAATGCTTAAAAACCGAAGAATCATCAATCGCGACCAAGGAGTTCCTGTCGGAAAATTAAATCAAAGCGAGATTGAAGAAATTTTCGGCGCTGACGGCGCCGCGCCGATTTACCGGCGCAAAGCGCTTGAAGATACAAAGCTACCAATAAACAGCAAATTAGAGGTTGAGCCTCTTAGTTCACTTAGTTCACTTAGAGGCTCAACCTCTAAAGCAACTAAAGCAACTACCGAAAGATTTGAGTATTTTGACGAAGATTTTTTTATTTATAAAGAAGATGTGGACCTGGCCTGGCGTTTACGCTTGTACGGCTGGAAAGCTGTTTATATTCCGCAATGCGTTGCTTATCACGGCCGGGGAGCGGGGGACAGCGCCGCAAGCGATTATTCGGACATTCTGAAAGAACGCCGCAAAATTTCCGCCTTGGCAAAATATTATTCATGGAAAAATCAGCGGCTGATGCAGATTAAAAACGAAGCTATCGGCTTGTTTTTAAAACATCTGTTCTATATTCTGCCAAAAGAATCCGCTTCTTGGATTTACATCCTGATTTTTGAAGAGCCGATGGCGATAAAGTCAATCTTAAAAATGTTCAGACAAATTATAGCCGCGTATAAAAAACGAAGGATTATTATGTCCAAGAAAAAAATATCAGACAGGGAAATGGAAAAGTGGTTTACCCCCCATACCTAAAATTAATTTTACGATATTTTAGCGACTAATGATTAGTGCTGGGTGCGGGGGTTTAACTAATCCGCCATATATATGTTTAACGATATTTCACGGGGAAAAAATAAACCCGACCAAATTATTACGATAAAGGATTTTGTAAAAAATTCTCAATATCGGCAAAAACGGGAAACAAACAGGCGAAACGCGTGGAAGAAATTCGCGATACTCGCCCTGATTTTTTTTCTTGCGGCAATTTTATGGTACGGCTTGCGCACAAACGCCGCGCTGGAAAAAATTTCAACCAAAGAAAGCACTTTTTGGGAAAAAATAATCCGGCTTCTGCCGATTGACAAATCGTTTTTTCTGCGTCTGCCGGTGGAAAAATCAATTTTTGAAGAACCGGATACCTTAGACAAGCGGATAAATTTTTTAATCCTCGGCATAAGGGGCGAAAATGATCCCAATGGCGGCTTGCTTACCGATACAAATATAATTTTAAGCGTCAGGCCGTACGACAATAAAATCGCCTTGATTTCAATACCTCGGGATTTATTCGTAGAAACGCCCGGAACAAGCGGGAAGCGTAAATTAAACGAGGCCTATGAAATTGGGCGAAAAAAAAATCATTCGCAGGAGCTTGATTATGTAAAATCCGTGGTAAGCGGCATCAGCGGCCTGCCCATTCATTACGCGGTTCTGATAAATTTTAACGGCTTCCGGGACTTGATTAATTCTTTGGGCGGAATTGAGCTGAATTTGGAAAAGCCGTTTATAGAACAGGTGCCTTTTGAAGAAGGCGCAATAAGCCTGCCGGCGGGCCGGCAAGTAATCTACGGGCAAACGGCTCTTCTTTATACCCGCGCGAGGATGAGCTCAAGCGATTTTGACCGTTCCAGAAGGCAGGAAGAGGTTATTAAAGCCGTTTATGCCAAGCTTAATAAAACCGGCGTGCTTTTAAATCCCTATCGGCTTGATAAAATTTTTAGCGTCATAGAAAACAACATAAAAACCGATATGCGCGTGTGGGAAATTGAAGAAACGATAAAAATGCTCGCGAATACCGAAAATCCAAAAATAATAACAAAAGTGATTGACTCCGGTCCGGAAAAGCTTCTGTATTCCGGCTATACGAATGACGGAGTGTTTATTCTTCTTCCGAGCGCGGGCGATTATAAAAAAATTCAGGAGGTGATCAGAAATATTTTTGACTAAATTATTTTACTTTAATGCTTCGGTTGCTCAATGCTTCAGTATGATATTATGTAATATCATACCAAGATAGTATTAGGTTGATTTAAATCTCTTTCGTATAACGCGCCTATTTTCAAACAAAGATAAACTTTGATAGAATATAAAGCATATCTGGAGAACTCGTCGTCATCTACACGATCAATGTTTGTTTTAATAAATTATGGATAAAAAAAATAATAAAAATATTTCAAAAGGAAAACTTTTAGCCGACTTGTCCGCCGAAGCTCAAAAAGCGAAGGCGGAAATAGAACGCCTGAAAAAGGAATTGAAGATTTAAAAATAAACTTTTTAATTTTAAAGGAAAAGAGTTAATATAAGATTATGACTCAATATAAAAAACAAAAAGAAAAAATTATCACAGAACCCGAAAAAGACAAATCAGGACTTATTAAAGACGCCATTTCTAATGAATGGATTAAAAAAACACCCGAGGAAGAAGTGCGTCAAATTTATCTTCAAAAATTAATTAAAGAATATAAATATCCCCAAAGCCATATTAAAACCGAAGTAAAGATTCAGTCTGGTCAAACCGAAACAAAAAAACGAGCCGATATCGTTGTTTTTAAAAATGACAAAAATTTTAGGCCTGAAGAAAACGCTTATATTATTATTGAACTTAAGAAGCGAGACAGAAAAGATGGCGAAGAACAATTAAAAAGTTATATAAACAGCACTACCGCCGAATTTGCTGTTTGGTTTAATGGGCAAGACATAGGCCATTTTCAGTATTCAAAAGATCCAAGAAAACATTTAGAAATTCCGGATATTCCCAAATACAGCGAATCGCTAAAAGATATCGGACTTTATAAAAAAAGGGATTTGGTGTTGGCAAGCGAACTGAAAACGGTTTTTGAAACAATTCATAACCATATCTACGCCAATGAAGGATATTTAAAGGATAAAGTTTTTAATGAAGTTTTAAAACTGATTTTCATCAAAATGATTGATGAGAAATCCGCGAGCGCCGATTGCGATTTTCGCATTACCGTAAAAGAAAAAGAAGAAATAGAAAGCGGCAACGGGACTAATTTTCGTAAAAGAATAGAGAGTTTATTTGAAAAAGTTAAAAAAGATTTCAGCGATATTTTCGATAGCACTGATAAAATAATCTTAAGGACTCAAACATTGGCTTTTGCGGTTGGCCAGCTTCAAAAATATTCATTGATAAAAACTGAAGCTGATATAAAAGGCGTTGCTTTTCAGACTTTTGTCCATGCCCACTCAAGGGGTGAAAGGGGAGAATTTTTTACTCCTTATCCAATTTTGAAAATGGCGGTAGAAATGTTATCGCCAAAAGACAATGAATCAATTTTGGACCCCGCCTGCGGTTCCGGCGGTTTTTTGGTCCAAACATTGAATTATATAAGGCGTATGTTTGAAAAAAATCGTCCCGATTTATCCGAATTGGAAATTATCAGGAATTTAACTTCTTATGCCATAAATTACATTCGCGGAATCGATTTTAACCCTGATTTGGCGCGCGTGGCGAAAATGTATATGGTTTTATACGATGATGGACACACCGGCATATTTTCGCATAATTCTTTAAACAGTTTTCAGAAGATTTATGATATTTCCAATCACAAAATTAAAGAAGAATCATTTGATATTGTAATAACCAATCCGCCGTTTGGCACAAAAGGAAAAGTAACGGATAAAAATATTCTGGATAATTTTGAGATGGGCCATAAATGGAAGAAAGACGATGATGAATGGAAAAGGTCATCGAAAATTGCGGCCGAAAACGGAAAAGGCGGCCAAGTGCCGGATATTCTTTTTATTGAACGATGTCTGCGTTTTTTAAAAGATGGCGGAAGAATGGCGATTGTTTTGCCAGACGGAGATTTAACTAATTCTTCACTTGGTTATGT
>JAHIHE010000157.1 GCA_018899995.1 Patescibacteria group bacterium
ATTTCTAAATCCTTTTGACAGGGGTTTGATAGGTCTTGACAAGGTTTCTTGGTTTGCTATACTTGTATCATCGGCGTCAACCTGGAAACCCTGTAAAGTAGAATCCTCTAAAACCTCACTATTAGTAGTGGGGTTTTTAGTTGACAAGGTTTCTTGGTTTGCTATACTATTTTTATATTTGGCGATATCTTTTGCTAAAGAGTTATGAATCAATTCAGTCAAGGTATGCTTTTGGTTTATATCTGCGCTGGGGTCTTGGCCATTGCCATTGCTCTGGCTTATATTATCCACCGTCTCTCCGTTAAGGAAAAAAAATGATTTTGCTACCGCGATCTCCTGATTTTCTTTTAGTTCTGATACTTTTATCCAGCCATTTTTTGTTAGATACGGATGATTTCCAGTGGTTCTAATTTTTTTGTCGTCTTCTGTCTCAATTTCATAAATCGACTTCACGCCCATATCCAAAAGCCCTTTTATTTTCGCTGGCTCTATTACGTCAGTTTTTTCATTTAAGGAAAGCACCAAATAATAGTTAAAAGTTCAAAAAGAAAAGTTCAAAATTACAGTCCAAAGTTAAAAGTTTTTACTCGCCTCATTAACTTTAAACTAATAACTCTAACTTTTAACTTTGCACTTTTAACTTTTAACTTCGTTTGCGACGGCGTCGCAAACGAGTAAATAAGCAACTTTTATCCACTGGCTATGTTGAAAGGACATGATAATGTCAGGGTAGAGGGAAATAGAAATGTCAGGGTAATCAAGTAGAATAGTGTAGAGAAAGGTCGTTAATTAACGAATCAAATCTACACTATTCTATGACCTACATTTCTATGTCCCAAAAAGAATTAGATAAATACGATGTCATTCAAAGATCAATAAGGAGAGAGATTACTGTCAAGAAAGCCGGAGAGATGCTCGGTCTCTCTGATCGCCAAATTTATCGTCTTAAGGTTAAGGTGAAAGAAAAGGGAGCCGAAGGACTTATTCACGGTAATAGGAGAAAACCAAGCAATCGGAGAATGCCGGAAAAGGAACGTCAGCAGATAGTAAATCTATTACGTCGACGTTATCCAGATTTCAAACCCACTCATGCCTCAGAGAAGCTTAAAGAAGTTCATGGTATTAAGAAAAACCCTAAGACTATCAGACAGATAATGACAGCAGAGGGATTATGGGTTCCCAAGAAACGTCGGAAGTTAGATTACCGTTCTTCCCGGCCTCGTAAGGAATGCTACGGAGAGATGGAACAATTTGATGGTTCCTATGAGCATTGGTTTGAAGAGAGAGCTCCTTCCTGTTGCCTCTTAGCCGCCATTGATGACGCAACGAACATTGTGACCCAAGCCCAGTTTGCCCAAGACGAAGGAACATTTCCGGTATTTGGCTTCTGGCAAGAATACTTTTTGACCCACGGTAAACCCAGATCTATTTATCTGGATAAACTCAGAACCTACTACAACAATCTTGTTCCAGACCCAGATGATGAAGAAACGCTCACTCAATTCCAGAGAGCAATGAGAGAACTATCCATCGAACCAATCGTTGCCCACAGCCCTCAGGCCAAAGGCAGAGTAGAGCGTCTCTTTAATACCCTCCAAGACCGACTAATCAAAGAGCTCAGATTAAGAAACATTTCTGATGCCAAGCCAGCCAATCAATTCCTTAAAGAAGAGTTCCTGCCCTGGTTTAATGGAAAATATGCGGTTCAACCAAAAAAGAAAGCCAATCTTCATCGCCAACTTACCCGGCAAGAGAAAGAACAATTACCAGCGAGCTTTTCCCGTCAATCCGAAAGAACGGTCCAGAACGATTTCACTATCAGGTTTAACAACGGGTGGTATCAACTTACCAAAGAGCAACCAGCCACCATTCGTCCCAAAGAGAAAGTCTTACTGGAAGAAAGATTAGACGGCTCTCTCTGGATTCGCCTCCGGGGTAAGTATCTAAATCACCAAGTCCTGCCAGCCAAGCCCGAGAAACAAAACAATCAGCCTTGGATTATCGCTGCCTCGCAGAAGCCGGAAAGAAAACCTTACAAGCCAGTCAAAGATCATCCTTGGAGAAGATACCCGGTCATTCTGCCCAAAGAAAAGGTCGCCGTTTCTTAATGGAAACCCTGACATTTCTAAATCCTTAAAACCCTGACATTTCTAAATCCTTTTGACATTTCGACTTTTCCACTTGACAATCAATATACATTTGCTAATATAATCATATTCCTATGAAAAGGCACTTCGTATGTGGTGCGTCCCTACGCGGTGCCTTTTCTTTTTGTTTTAGCAAGCATATTTGCGAGCGTGTTCATATACACCATTTTGTTTCTTGCCGACTTTCGCAAAAGTGACGAGCAAGTTTTTCTATGCGGGCTTAGAACTGCCAGAAGCTTTTTATTGTCGTATAAATAGCGGGCAAGGGAATAAAAATCTCCATCACTGGAAACCAAAACCG
>JAHIHE010000145.1 GCA_018899995.1 Patescibacteria group bacterium
GCAGAGGCATCAT
Source organism: Patescibacteria group bacterium (assembly GCA_018899995.1). Taxonomy (GTDB): domain Bacteria; phylum Patescibacteriota; class Minisyncoccia; order JAHIHE01; family JAHIHE01; genus JAHIHE01. The sequence goes on from JAHIHE010000145.1 coordinate 14, forward strand.
CCAAGGATGTAAGCCGTGGCATGGTTCGCCTGGACCCTGCCAGTTTCAAGAAAATCGGGGTTGAGGTGGGAGACGTGGTAATTCTTAAGGGAAAAAGAGAAACCGTGGCAAAGGTTATGCCTGCCTATATGGAGGACCGGGGCAACGACCTGATTCGCATGGATGGGATCACCCGCGAAAATGCAGGGGTCGGTATTGACGAAAAAATTACCATCACAAAGTCCAAATTTAATCCAGCCCATAAGGTCGTTGTGACACCTCTGACAAGTATGCGTTCCTATGATGCCCGCTATATCGGAAGCCTTCTTGAGGGTTTGCCGTTATTGGAAGGCGACACGGTAAGAGCAAGACTTATCGGAACTCGAACCCAGGATTTTAAAGTTGTTTCCACTATGCCTTCAGGTGTGGTGATAATCCAGTCAGATACCACTATCAATATTCAGGAAAAAAAGGGTGCTGGTGAAGCCAGGGCCAGGATATCCTATGAAGATATCGGAGGGCTGGGCAAGGAGATTCGGCGAATTCGAGAGATGATCGAGCTGCCGCTGAAATATCCCCAGGTTTTTGAAAGATTAGGTATTGATCCTCCAAAAGGGGTGCTTTTACATGGCCCTCCCGGATGCGGAAAAACTCTCATTGCCCGTGCTGTAGCCAATGAAACCGATGCTTACTTTGTAACTATAAGTGGGCCGGAGATCATGCATAAGTTTTATGGTGAAAGCGAGGCTCATCTGAGGCGTTTATTTAGTGAAGCTTCGAGTCATCCCTCCAGTATTATATTTTTGGATGAGATTGACGCCATTGCTCCCAAACGAGAAGAAATGGGAGGAGAAAAACAGGTGGAAAAAAGGGTTGTAGCCCAGCTTCTTGCTTTGATGGACGGGCTCTCTTCAAGAGGTCAGCTCATCGTAATAGGCGCTACCAACATTCCAAATGTTCTTGATCCAGCCTTGAGAAGACCGGGACGTTTCGACCGAGAGATAGAAATCAGCATACCTGACAAAAATGGCCGTCTTGATATCCTTAACGTACATACCAGGGGCATGCCCCTGGCCGAGGACGTTGATTTGGTGCGTATATCCGAGATTACTCATGGGTTTGTTGGCGCTGATCTGCAAGCACTTTCGCGTGAAGCAGCGATGGTTACCCTGAGAGAACTCTTCCCCAGCATTGACTTTCAGTTAGAAGAGATTCCTTACGATACCCTGATGAATCTTCAAGTTACCATGGATGATTTTATGGAGGCCCTTAAGGAAGTGGAGCCTTCAGCTATCAGGGAAGTGTTTACCGAAATTCCAGATGTTAAGTGGAGCGATGTAGGCGGGCTTGCCGAAGTAAAAAGGGTTCTTATGGAAACCATCGAGTGGCCTCTGAAATACAGCGATCTGTTTGAATATGCGAAAACCAGTCCTTCCAAAGGTATATTGCTGTATGGTCCACCCGGAACAGGGAAGACATTACTTGCCAAGGCAGTTGCCTCTGAATCAGAGGTAAATTTTATTTCGGTCAAAGGGCCGGAACTTCTCTCCAGGTGGGTTGGAGAAAGCGAGAAGGGAGTTAGGGAAATTTTCAAGAAAGCCAGGCAGGCCTCTCCATGTATCATATTTTTCGATGAAATAGACAGCGTAGTTCCCAGGCGCGGTTCGGAAGCTGCATCCCATGTGGTTGATCGCGTTATCAGCCAGTTCCTGACCGAGCTGGACGGCATCGAGGAACTCAAGGGGATCGTAGTTTTAGCGGCCACCAACAGGCTGGACATTATTGATCCTGCTTTGCTAAGGGCAGGCAGATTCGATTTTCATCTTGAGCTTCCTGTTCCGGACGAAGAGACAAGATTAGAGATATTTAAAGTCCATACAAGAGGAAAACCTTTGAATTCAAATGTTGATCTTAAATCTCTGGTTGCTGCCACGGAAGGCCTTGTAGGGGCTGACATAGAGTTAATATGCAGGAAAGCCTCTCTGTCGGCTATAAGGGAGTTTATAGAATCGGGAGGTGAGGATTACTCAAAGTTTCGGGTTTCCGCTCTGCACTTCAAGGAAGCGTTAAAGGAAAGGCTGTGGTCAGTGGTTAGTGGTTAGTGGTTTTAGTAAAATGAGAATGTCGAACAAGGAATGTCGAATTATGAAGTTTAATAAGGTTTTCCATTACTTCGACATTCATCATTCCTTGTTCGATATTCTGCGGTTCAAAACTGAATGCGCTTAAGTCAACAACATTGGGTGGCAGTGACTAATGACCAGTGACTAATTCGGGGAAAAATAATGACGCAAGAAGGAAAATTCATTTACGGCTTTATCAGTACAAAGGAACAGAAAAATCTTGGTTCAATAGGAATTGAACAGGGAGATGTTTACTTCTTTCCCTATAAGGATGTCGCTGCTGTGGTTAGCGATTTGCCGCTTATACAATTTGATTCTCTACCCAGAGAAACTCTCCTCCGCAATCTGGCCGTTTATCAGGCTGTCATTGAAATGGTGATGAAAAGTCATCACATTATCCCGATGAAATTCGGAACCGTGGTTCAAGGAGAGGAAGATCTTAAGAAAATGCTGGAAAAGGGTTATGGCCGGATCAATACCAACCTTAAGGAGATGGAGAACAAAATAGAACTCGATGTGGCAGCACTATGGAGCAACTTTGATTCAATTTTAAAGGAAATAGGTGAAGAAGAGGAAATTAAGAGACTCAAAGAAGAAGCACTAACAAAACCTCCTGAACAGGTTTTTGAAATAAAGGTACAACTGGGGAAATTAGTTAAGGACACGTTGGATAAAAAGAGAGAACAATGTGCTTCTCAGTTATCGGATGTCCTGAAGAAGGATGCAGCAAATTATCGTTCCCACGCTGTTATGGATGACTCTATGATAATGAACACAGCCTTCCTGATAGATAAGGATAGACAGGAGACCTTTGAGACAAAGGTAGATCAACTGGATAAGCAATACAACGGCGGAATCAATTTTCGAATCGTTGGCCCCCTTCCCCCTTACAGCTTTACTACTCTGGAGATGAAAACGGTGGAATTCGGAGAGGTAAACGAGGCAAAAGAGGTCTTGGGTTTAGGCGAAGAAGCGACGATTTTGGAAATCAAGAGTGCCTACAGGGAAATGAGCAAGAGATTTCATCCCGATAAATATCCTGGCGATCCGGAAGCACAAAAACGGTTTGAGAAAATGACTAAGGCATATCAGATGCTCAACGATTATTGCAATGAGGATCGATGTTCCTTTAAAGAAGTAGATGTCAGGGGCTGGATAGATGTCAGGAGATCAGTAGTCAGTGGTTAGTAGTTAGTGGTCAGCAACGAGTTGATAGATTAAAGGTAACAATTTAGCCTTTTGAAAAAGAGTCTGACAGGATAACAGGATAGACAAGATTTTATTTAAAGTACACAAACAAAGTTAACTCTCATTCTATCTATCCAGTAAATCATAAAATATAATCATAACATAAAGAAGGTGTGTATCAAGGTATAAGGATTTAGATTTGGATTAACAGGAAAAGTTTCGATATTTTAAATCCTGAATATCCTGTTAATCCTGTCAAAAAATAATATTTAAAAGTGCTAAAGTGCTACGATTAAGGAATAATGAGAAAACTGCTTTATGTGCCGATTATTCATGTGGATTCTGATTTAGGAAGCATCGCGCCTGCCATCGACAAAAGAAGTACACAGATATGCGGAAGAGAACGGTGGGAAAGACATAAACAGACTGTATCCACATTTTGGGATAATATTGAGGAATATTTCAAGAAACAGGATGCTGGTAATTTAAAAATCTATCAGGATGGATTAATGGCGGATGGCGATCTTGGTCAAAAGATCATTGAGGAAGGAGCCCAAAAAGGGAGCAGAAATTACCGGATTGTACTTGAGCTGATCAGAAGAGGTTCTGAGATAAGAAAGACAGAAGATGTAGCGCTCCTTAAGGAAGAATATAATCGTATCCTCAAGCTTGCCCAGAGCAAATCGCTCTGGGAAAGGACTACGGCTTACATAGGGTACAGATTTCATAAAGACCGGCTTATGATGAAAAGGGACAGATTTATTGCCGGCACCATAAATCGGACACTAAAAGAGGAAGAAACAGGTGTACTCTTCATAGGTGCCTATCATGATGTGCTTACTCATCTTGCCTATGATATTGCGGTTGAAGAGGTAAAAAATCGCGAAAAAGTAAGAGACTATTTTAAAATGCTCATCTCCGGAAAGGATGAAGAAAAATTCGATCAACTGGCTGGATATTTAGTGGACAGTATTTAGTGGACAGTGATCAGTGATCAGTAACTAATGACTAATGACCAATGACCAACCTGCCAGAGGCAGGCGAGTGACTAATGACCAATGACTGAAGAAGGCCAATATATATACGCCATTGTGGCTACCAGTGAAGATAAGAACTTTGGGCATATCGGTATCGGTAGCCGAAACGATGATGTTTTTACTGTCTGTTACCGGGACATCGGGGCTGTTATCAGTCCTTCTCCTGTTACGAAATATCCGGTTTCCAGGGCCAATACCATTGCACACCAGAAAGTCATGGAAGAGGCAATGAAATATTATCCGATGCTGCCGGTAAGATTCGGGACTATCGGTGAGGGAACCGGGCTTATCAAAGAAAAGGTTCTAAAGACCAGATATGACGAGCTTAAAGATCTCTTAGGATATGTGGAAGATAAGATAGAGCTTGGCCTCAAGGCTCTATGGGTAAATATGCAGGCCATTTATAAGGAAATCATTGATGAAAACAGGGATATCAGGTCGTTGAGAGATCGAATTATGTCAAAATCGATTAAATCGCAGCGAGATCAGGTTCGATTGGGTGAAATGGTTAAAAAAACTCTGGATGCTAAAAGAATGCAGGATGAAAAAGCGATTCTAAATTCCCTAAAAGACCTATGCGTAGAGCAAAAGTCGAATAACGTTTTCGGCGATCAAATGGTAACCAATAGCTCCTTTCTAATTTCAAAAGATCGTGAAAAAAAATTTGATGAAAAAGTTAATAAACTTAGCGCAAAGTATGATGGAAGATTGAAGTTCAAATACGTAGGTCCGGTGCCGCCATGTAATTTCATAGAGATTGTAGTGAAATGGTGACCAATGACCAATGACAAAATGACCAATGACCAATGACCAATGACAAGTGACTAAATCATGGCTTTTATAATCGATGACATATTGCTTTCTCCCTTAAAGTTTACCGTGTGGATTGCGGCAAAGCTTAGGGATTCCGCATATCAGGGGATGACCGACGAGTCCGGGGTTCATGAAGAGCTTTTGGCCCTTCAGATGCGGTATGAGATGGAAGAAATCGACGATGAAACGTATGAGAAGGAAGAAACAAAATTGATGGATAGATTAGAGGCAATCAGAGAAATGAAAGAGGAGATGTAGATATGCCGGAGACAAAAGGAAAAAGAGGCGCGTTCAGGTGTCCCCGATGCGGAGAGATAACTTCAGGAGGTTTGAAGAGTTGCCCTGAATGTGGCCAGAGGCTGACCCTTGAATGTCCTGAATGCGGGCAAACCTGGCGTCATATGCATGATTATAAATTTTGTCCAAATTGCGGGAAAAGAGTTTCCGAAAAATAGGGCAAGCACAGTGGACAGTTTTCAGTGGACAGTAACTAATAACATTGACTAATGACTAATGTAAGGAGGTAAATAGAAATGGCTCTAAGTATTGGAGAAGTGATCGAAAAAACGCGGTCCGAATTAAATAAACTTACTGGTTTAGATATTGAATCCACCGTGAGTGCGGCCAGAGATGCCGAGGGTTGGCTGGTGAGCGTGGAGGTTGTCGAGAAGCACTCGATTCCGGATGGTATGGACATTCTGGCTACATACGAAACCAGATTCGATTCCGACGGAAATATGCTGGAATTCAAGCGCACCAAAATGCGCAAGCGTATTGAGACGGAA
>JAHIHE010000108.1 GCA_018899995.1 Patescibacteria group bacterium
AAAGTGCTGTTTCTTGACGAACCTACAATCGGTCTCGATGTTATCGCCCAGAAAAAAATGCGGGATTTCATCAAGCATTACAACGAGGAGCGCAGAACCACGATTATTTTAACCTCGCATTATATGGAAGATATTGGCGCGCTTTGCAAAAGGGTGATTATCATCAATTTGGGAAAGATAATTTACGACGGGCCGATCGCAAGCTTGATTGAGAAATACGCGCCGTATAAAGTGCTTAAAATCACTTTTGAAAAAGAAGTGAAAAAATCTGACTTGGAAAAATTCGGTAAAGTAAGTGTTTTTAACGGCGATGTTTTTAATATTGAGGTGCCGCGCAAAGAATCCGCGCGCATCGCCGCGGAAATTTTGAACAAATTTCCAGTTGACGATATTTTGATAGACGAACCGGAAATAAGAGATATAATCCGCCTGATTTTTGGCAAGGGAAAAGTTTAGGGGCTTGACCCGCCTAACTTTTCAAAAAAAGTTGGGCGGGCTTGACAAGGAGCAATGATTTGCTAAACTGATGATAGGAACACTAACCCGCCAAAATCCCGAGCATTCGGGACTTGGGCGAGCTAATCATAACCATATTGTGGTTAGTTTTGTTTTCGCTTACTCGCCTCGCTGGAGTTATGGCGAAGCGGGAAATTTTTAACAATTAATTTTAATCAAAACTATGGCAAAGATAAAACCATTGTCAGACCGAGTGGTCTTAAAGCAAGTTTCTTTGGAGGAAAAAACCAAGTCCGGAATCATTTTGCCCGAGACCGCGGAAAAGGAAAAGCCGGAACAGGGCGAAGTAATCGCGGTGGGCCCAGGCCGCTTATTAAAAGACGGCGCGCGCGCAAAAATGGAAATTAAAAAAGGCGACAAAGTGCTTTTTTCCCGCTATTCGCCGACAGAAGTTAAAATTAACGGCAAAGAATATTTAGTTGTCAAAGAAGAAGACATATTGGCGATATTAGAGTAGTCTTGCAAAAATCTTAATTTTCATATTGAAATTAGTTAAGTTCGTTAAAATCGTAAGTGCGAAAATTCGAAGCACGAAATCCGAAATACGAAATAATTTCAAAATCTAAATTTCAAATGACAAATCAATCCCGAGTACTCGGGACAAAGTTCAAATGTCAAAGGGAATCTATTTATTTTTGACATTTGGATTTAGAGCTTGAATTGGCATTTGGGTTTTGACATTTGGATTTATATTCTCGCATTTCGATATTCGAATTTCGGATTTAAAGAAACTATGGCAAAACAAATAAAATTCGGCAATGAAGCCAGAAGCAAAATAAAAGCGGGAGTTGACAAGTTGGCCGACGCGGTGAAAATAACATTGGGTCCGAAAGGCAGAAATGTCGTTTTGGACAAAAGCTACGGCACTCCGACGATAACCAACGATGGAGTTATTATTGCCAAGGAAATTGATTTGGAAGACAAGTTTGAAAATATCGGCGCGCAACTCGTAAAAGAGGTGGCTTCCAAAACCAACGATGTTGCCGGCGACGGAACGACCACAGCCACCTTATTGGCGCAGGCGATAATCAGAGAAGGGATGAAATTTGTTTCAATGGGAGTAAATCCCATCGGCTTAAGGCATGGAATTGAAGCGGCAAGCAAAGAAGCGGTTTCAGAACTGGGCAAAATAAAAAAGAAAATTTCCACGCAGGAAGAAATGGCGCAGGTGGCGACGATTTCCGCCGAAGACGAAGATATCGGCAAAAAAATCGCCCAGGTCATAAAGCAGGTCGGGCACGAGTCGCCGATAACAGTTGAAGAATCGCAGACATTCGGCATTGAGACGAAAATCGTGGAAGGCATGCAGTTTGACAAGGGCTATGTTTCTCCTTATATGATTACCAATCCGGAAAAAATGGAAGCCGAATACAAAGACCCCTATATTTTGATAACCGACAAGAAAATTTCTTCAATCAACGATATCCTGCCGGTTCTGGAAAAAGTCGCGCAAGCCGGCAAGAAAGAATTGGTAATTATTGCCGATGAAGTTGAGGGCGAAGCGCTGGCGACTTTGGTGGTGAACAAATTACGCGGAACTTTTAACGCTTTGGCGGTCAAGACCCCGGGATTCGGAGACAGGCGCAAAGAAATGCTTTCTGACATAGCGGCGCTTACGGGAGGCACAGTCATCACCGAAGAGCTGGGCTTAAAACTGGAAAATACGGGCGTAAATGAATTAGGCACAGCTGGAAGAGTTGTCGCGAGCAAAGACAATACTATTATTATAGACGGCAAAGGGAAAAAAGTGGAGATAGGCAAAAGAATTTCCCAGATTAAGACCGAAATAGCGCAAAGCACTTCTGATTTTGACAAAGAAAAGCTAAAAGAGAGGCTTGCTAAATTGTCCGGCGGCGTGGCAATAATCAGGGTTGGCGCGGCAACCGAAGCAGAGCTTACTTACAAAAAACATAAAGTTGAAGACGCTTTGGCCGCGACAAAAGCGGCTGTCGCGGAAGGAATAGTCGCCGGTGGCGGAACAGCTTTGGTAAAGGCGTCGCAGGCGGTTGAAAAGAAATTTAATGAGCTGAAAACAAAAGATAAAGGCGAAGAATTTACTGCCGGCTATAGAATTTTATTGCGCGCTTTGGAAGAGCCGTTGAGGCAGATTGTTTCCAATGCCGGAAAATCCGAGGGCGCGGTGATTGCCGAGGCGATTAAAACCCGCAAAGAGCCGAATGTCGGCTACAACGCCCTTACTGACAAAATTGAACCGGATATGATCGCCGCCGGAATTATTGATCCGGTGAAAGTCACGCGCACCGCCCTGGAAAACGCGGCCTCTATGGCGGCTATGTTTTTGACCACCGAAGCGGCTATTACCGATTTGCCGGAAAAAAAAGAACCGATGATGCCGCCGATGGGCGGCGGCATGGGCGGGATGGGAATGTAATTTCGCGACTCACAACTTATAACGCAAGTTAAAATTATGGCTAGAAATATTTCTCGCCATAATTTGTGCATGCTATTGACAAATCCTATTGATGTGCTATAATGATTTGTTCTCTTGTTATGAGAGATCCCCTGTGCCTCGGGATAGAGGCAGAAATCAAAAATCGGGCAATTAAGCCCAAAATGGAGGAATTAGAAATGGAAGAAAATGAA
>JAHIHE010000109.1 GCA_018899995.1 Patescibacteria group bacterium
AATCAAATACTTTCAGGGCGCGCCGATATTTGAAGCTGAAAAATCCAAAGCTTTATTCGATTTTTTATATCTGCGGTTTCTAAGCCGCCTTCCGGTTAATACTGAAGTGCTGGATGCTTTGAGGCTCAATTGGGAAAATATTTCCGCGGCAGATTTCAAGCGCGCCGCCGGATACTTAAAGTTAGCGGACAGCCGACGATTAACAAACCTGTTTGAACTCATAAAAAAACAATATTATGCTTAAAGAAATTCTAAAAAATTTGGCAGTGGAAAAAAAGCGGGCGGGATTGCCGGATTTTGTAATAGTCAATTTCCTCAAAGAAGCCATGCAATTTCCGGTTTTAAGCTTCATTTATAACAGCAAAAAATATAAGAATTTCATTTTTACGGGAGGATCGGCTTTGCGGGTTTGCTATGGCTTGCCGCGCCTGTCGGAAGATTTGGATTTTGATTTAGAGCCGCGCGACTTTAAACGTCTGGACTTGGAAAAAATGGGCGCCGAACTATCCGAGTATTTTAAAAATAATTTTCTCATAAGCCCTTCGTGTCGCGCGCAAGGTCAAAGTCGCCTGTATCTGAAATTTCCGATTTTAAAAGAATTAGACATATCTTATGGCGAAGGCAGTAGTTTTTTGTATGTTAAAATAGAGCCGGAACCATGCCAGTTCAAAAACTTTGAAGCTGAACTTACTCCGGCATCTTCTTACGGATTTAATTTTTTGATAAAAAATTATAATCTGAAATTTTTGATGACCGGAAAAATTATAGCGATTTTGGAGAGGCGGTGGTTTAAGGGCAAAAATAATGCCGTTAATATTAAAGGCCGCGATTTTTATGATTTATACTGGTATTTAAGCAAAAATATCAAGCCTGATTTCATTATTCTGTCTGAAAAATTTTCTATTAACAGCGAAGCTAAACTAAAAAAGGCGTTAAAAGAAAAAATTAAAAAGGAGATTGATGGCGCAAAACTGGCTTACGATCTTAAAAATTTTTTTAGCGACCAAACTTTTGTCGCGGATTTTTGCAAGAATTATCAGAAAATAATGGAAAAATATTTGGCGTAAAAAAGCAAACCATATGCCAACACTCGCCACCAATAAACGAGCCACTTTTGATTACGAAATCCTCAAAAAATACGAGGCGGGCTTGGTATTGGCCGGATACGAAACAAAAGCGGTAAAATCGGGCAGGATGAGTTTGAGAGGTTCTTATGTGGTTATAAAAAATAACGAGGCGCATCTCATCAACGCCCATATTTCTCCATATCAGCCGAAAAATATGCCGGCTGACTATGAGCCGACAAGAGCCAGAAAACTTCTTTTGCACAAATCGGAAATCAAGGGTCTAATCGGCGAATCCAGCGGCAAGGGCTTGACACTTGTGCCGCTTTCAGTATATACTAATAGAATCGGAAAAATAAAACTTTCCTTCGCGCAGGCGCGGGGAAAGAAAAAATACGATAAGCGCGAAGCAATCGCCGAAAAAGAATCAAAAAGGAAGATACAACGCGCATTACGGAGTAAGTTGTAAATATAGACACTTGCGCGCATTACAAACTATCCACTCAAATTTTCAATTATCAATGGTCAATTATCAATCAAAATCCAATTATACAATCATCAATTAATTCATGCATTTGTTTGAAAATTGAAGAATTTGATAATTTATTGAAAATTGGTCATTGAAAATTGATAGTTCCCCGCCAAGGGCGGGGTTATGGGGATGACCGGCTTCGATAGAAAGCACACTGCTAAAAACAGCTAATCGAGTATTCTAAAACCTCGCAAAACTTTTAGAAAAATCATAAGTGCCAAATCACTTATCAGCAAAGTAAGAACCGCGGTTGCTTCGGCTTTCGCGGCTCCGTCATTTGCGACAGCTCTCGCCTAATCGCTTGAGCCATCGGCCTTGCGACTCCTGATAGCAAGCAACCGGTGCCATTTATCAGGATAGGCATACTTTTTGCTCAAAAATTATGCTGAAAAACAGAGCGTAGAATCCCTGCATTCTTGTTTGTTCGCAACCAGGGATTTGAAACAATTGAACAAACTATATTAGTAGAATGTTTTTAGCTTTTCTTTCTACACGCGGGTTCAATTCCCGCCATCTCCACTCGACTCGTTTCTCTATTTCATAGAGAAACTCGCTCGTGGTAAACCACCAGACAGGAAATTGCAAGTAAGAGGCAGTCGCCTCGCGGAGTTTATCCCGCTTACCGCGGGACTCGGCGACTAATTTGTATTCAATTTTGGGCGAAAAAATCAGTCGGCGATTCTGCATTTTGGTAAAAGAAAATTTTTTATACAAATTATCTATGTCAGAGCTAATCCAAAAATTTGTTCAAAGTATTCTCCCTTGGCTCTCCACCCACGGTCTTAAAATTTTAATTATTGTATTACTTGCTTATTTTGTTCGAAGGTTCGCCAAAATCTTTATAGATAAAACCGTAAGAAAACTTGTAGTCTCCGACCATTTTTTGTCTAAAGAGGCCGAAAAAAAGAGAGAAGATACCTTAATTCGAATTTTCACCGGGACATTTAATATTGTAGTTTTAGCTATTGCCCTTTTAATGATTTTACAAGAAATTGGCGTTGCCATAGGTCCGGTTTTGGCGGCCGCAGGAATTGCCGGTCTTGCCTTTGGTTTCGGGGGACAGTATCTTATTCGCGATCTTATTAGTGGACTTTTTATTATCATAGAAAATCAGTATCGCATTGGTGATGTGGTGTGTTTTGACGGAACTTGCGGATCGGTTGAAGACATCAGCGTGCGAATGACAACCCTGCGAGATCTTGACGGAATTGTGCACCATGTTCCTCACGGAGAAATCAAAAAGGTGTCAAATCTGTCAAAACAATTTGCCAGAGTTAATCTAGATATCGGCATTGCTTATAATTCGGATTTGGAAAAAGTGATTGAGGTTGTCAATAGAGTTGGAAAGGAGATTGCCGAAGATCCGAATTGGAAAGAGCATATTTTAAAGCCTCCTCAATTCCTGCGAGTAAATGATTTTGCCGATTCAGCGATTATTATTAAAATTCTCGGTGAGACAAAGCCAATCATGCAATGGGGAGTTACCGGCGAGCTTCGCAAACGACTAAAGATTGCTTTTGATAAAGAAGGAATAGAAATTCCATTTCCTCAAAGAGTTATTCATCAAACCCCGTAGTGAATTTTTGACGAGCGAAATTATAAAATTTTTCAATGCCATCAAGGGTCGAAAAAATAATAATTAAATTTTAAAGAACTTAGATGATGAACCAGACAAACGAAGAAATGGAGATAAAAATTAAAAAAATTGCTTCTTATGCGTCTTATGCGATTATCGGACTGACTGCCCTGATGATTATTTTTGGCAGTTTTGGCACTATTGGAGCGGGAGAGCGGGGAGTGCTTCTTCAATTTGGAGCAGTCCAAGATAAAATTTTTGGAGAAGGACTTTACTTTAAAATACCTTTTGTTCATGGGGTAGTGAAAATGGATGTGAAGACTTAAAAAGATGAAATTCCGGCCAGCGCATCCTCTAAGGACTTACAGATGGTAACATCCAAAATCGCCTTAAACTATCATCCTGCTCCCGATTCAGTAAATAATCTTTGGCAAGAGACGGGAAAAAACTACAACATTCGCATTATCGCTCCATCTATTCAAGAAGCAGTCAAGGCCACAATCGCAAAATTTACCGCTGAGGAACTGATTACAAAGAGAGAAGAGGTTAAAGAACAAATCAAGGAGAATCTTTCAAAAAGGTTACTTGAAAATTACATTATAGTTGACGGGTTTAACATTATTGACTTTTCTTTTTCAGAAGCGTTTAATACCGCGATTGAAGCTAATGTGAGGCGAGTGCCCTGAGTGGCTTGTGGTGAGCGAAATCGAACCAGCGAAGCCGAACCAAGTTGAAGGGCAAAAGTTTATCTACTCCAAAAACATGTATTATAGACCTGTTGCACAATAGCTCCTCATTTACCTCAATTTCTGGTAAAATAGAAGTATATGAGATACAACAATTTAAAACAAAGCCCAAAACACTTTCTTGCCTTTACTGGCTTGACAGTGGCAGAGTTTGACAATC
>JAHIHE010000110.1 GCA_018899995.1 Patescibacteria group bacterium
GAATTTTCGGAAAACTGAAACGCCACTGAATTAACCAGCCCCGTATCAATGCCGTATGCCTTTTTAGAAGTAATGAACTGCTGTTTTAGCTTGTAAGAAAATTTTGAAAGCATCAGAATGAGAAAACTTGAAGACAAATATTCTATATAATTCTTGACCGTGTGAACATTTTTTATGGAAAAAATATGTCCTAAATTCGCATAGCTTATTTCTTGAGCGAAATTGGAAATTACATAGTTGGAAAGTTCGCGAAACGCGTTCTTGTTTTTTATCCCATAGCGGAGCAGGATGTCCTTTGTAATCACATCATCGTAAATTTTGCCGACTATCGCGGAGCCGAATTTAAAAATCTCGGGAAATCCGCCGGCGGCGAGATATTCGTTCAGATGCTTTTTAGTCCGGGATATTTTTTTAGTGGAATAAAAATCTTCTTTTTTAATTTCAATTTTTTTGAACTTCAAAAATTCTCTGAAAGAAAATGGATAAAGTATGGATTCCAAATATCTTCCCGTAAGATGCGTGGCTAAATCTCCGGATAGAAGTTTGGCATTGCTTCCGGTTATGACAATTTTTTTTGTCCTCCGCAAACGGCTTATAAACAATTCCCAGCCGGCTATATTTTGTATTTCATCAAAAATAAAACATGCGAGATTCTCTCCGTAAAGATCGTAAAAAGCCTGAATAGCCGCGCTAAAGTCATCCGCGGAAAATCCGGCCAGCCGTTCGTCGTCAAAATTCAAATAACCATATCTTTCTTCTTTAAAAATTTGGGTTGCCAAGGTTGACTTTCCGCTTCTTCTCGGCCCTGTAATAACCAAAATATTGGGATACTTTAAAAATTTTCTAAGCTTTTCCATGCCTATCTCCCTCGCTATTATTTTTTCCCTTTGAAAAAACTCGCTTATTTCCTCTTTTTGGTCCACGATAACTTTTTTTATTCTTTCAATTTCCATATTTTTCTAATATCACATTATATATTAAAATATGACTTTACTAATGACATATTTTATATATTACTTCTTTCTTAAATTTTTGTCAAACGATTAAATCTTTATAAGTATGTATTGTTGCTTTATATGCCATAATTTACCTAAAAAGCTAAATAATACAATTCATCGTTAGCTATCCGCCTACTCGCCTCGCTAAAGCTATGGCGAAGCGGGCGGCGGATCCACCGAAGGTGGACAAGTTAGATTGCTATCATTTCCAAAAATTCCTTCTCACTCAAAATTTTAACACCGAATTTCTTCGCTTTTTCGTATTTGCTGCCTGGATTTTCGCCTGCCACCAGATAAGATGTCTTTCGAGAAACCGCGCTTGACACATTGCCGCCTAACATCCGAATTTTATCATGCGCTTCTTCCCGGCTCATTGATTCCAAGGTACCCGTAACCACAAAAGATTTTCCGGCTAATCCCGAGTCCTCGGGATTTGGCGTTTCATCCGGAATAATTTTTACGCCCGCCTTTTTTAAATTTTCTATAATCTTAATATTATGTCTGTCGCGGAAAAATTCGTATATGCTTTTTGCCACTATTGGCCCCACGTTAGGCGCTTTAGTTAAATCCTCAACGCTTGCTTTTTCCAGATTAGCCAAATTTTTGAAATAAATAGATAAATCACGGCTCATTTCTTCGCCAATATGGTGTATGCCCAAAGAAAAAATAAATCTGCCGAGGGTTGCGGTTTTTGCTTTTCTGATTGCTTTAATAAGATTGTCCGCGGATTTTTCACCGAAGCGGGCCAGGACCGAAATATCGTCGCGCGTCAAGCCAAAAATATCAGCCGCCTCGGCAACAAGCGCTTCATCTATAAATCTTTGGACGATTTTTTTTCCCATTCCCCGGATATCAAAGGCTTTTTTACTCGCGAAATGAGCAAGCCGCCGCAAATCCTGAGCGTAACAGCGCTTATTCGCGCAATAAGTCGCGACTTCGCCTTCCGGCCGGAGAACGGAACTGCCGCAAATCGGACACTTGCGGGGCATTCTAAAGTCCTTTTCTTTGCCAGTTCTTAAATTCCCGAGCACTTTTACCACCTCGGGTATTACATCTCCGGCTTTTTGAATGATAACCGTATCCCCGACCTTCAGCCCCAGCCGCCGTATTTCATCTTCGTTATGTAAAGTTGCGCGGCTGATGGTTGAACCCATTACCAATACCGGTTTTAAAACAGCTACCGGCGTCAATCTGCCTGTCCTGCCCACCTGCACAATAATATCCTCAACAATGGTGGTCGCTTGCTCCGCCGGAAATTTAAAGGCAATCGCCCACCTCGGCGCCTTGCCCGTATAGCCCAACTTTTTTTGCCAATCATTGCGGTTAAGTTTTATCACTATGCCGTCAATCCAATAGTCCTCTTTTTCGCGAATTTTCAAGGCGTCTTGCCAGGCAATAATGACTTCTTCAATATTTTTGCAATGCCTCCAGCTTTTATTGACTTTAAAGCCCAGATTTTTTAATTTTTCAAGCTCTTCCGACTGGGTCTTGGGAAGCGGAAAATTGCCGGCCCAGCTCAAATCGTAAGTAAAACAATCCAGATGCCGACCGGCGGCGATTTTTGAATCAAGCTGGCGAATCGCTCCAGCCGCGGCGTTTCTCGGATTGGCAAAAAGCGGTTCTCCTTTTTGGGCGCGTTCTTTGTTTAATTTTTCCAACACGGATTTTTTCATAAATACCTCTCCTTCCGCAACCAAATCAATCCCAAGGACTCGGGATTCCAGTTTCAAAGGAATACTTTCAATTGTTTTTAAGTTTTGCGTCACATCTTCGCCGATTTTCCCGTCGCCGCGCGTCGCTCCGGTTTTTAGAAATCCTTTTTCGTAAGTCAAAACAATATGCAGACCGTCTATTTTCAATTCCGCCGTATAATCCGGCGCCACATTTTCCGGCGCCCCGTTTTCAATCAGCCATTTTTTTACGCGCTTGTCAAATTGCCTGATTTCTTCCGCGTCAAAAGCGTCGTTGAAAGACCATTGCGGCACAATGTGCGCCACTTTTTTAAACGCGGGCAAGGGTTTGCCTCCTATCCTCTGTGTCGGCGAATCCGGCGCGATAAATTCCGGATATTTCTGCTCCAATTCATAAAGCTCGCGCTTCAGCGAATCCAAAGCCGCGTCAGAAATTTCCACTTTGTCCAAAACATGATAAAGATAGCGATGATGGTTAATTTCTTTTTTTAATTTTTCAATGCGTTGTCTTACTTCTTGTTTGATCATAAAAAATGTATTGACGCATTATTATCCGCGTTCATCCGCGTGTATATCAGCGTAAATCCGTTTCTATTTTTAGAATGTTATTTCAACGCTCCGGCGCGCAGAGCCGAATTCGCCGATGGATTTAATTTGTGAAATGCTTCCGTCGCTTACCAGACCCGTCACTATCAGGCAGTATTTGATATTACTTATTACTGTCCAATTCGTGTAACTCGGAGGGTTGCAACGCGTAGCAGTCGGCTCAACCCCGTTTTTTACGTCCAATATCGCTTTTTCTATTCCTGTTTCCGCGTAATACAAAGCCGCGACCGACTCATTGGCGCTGGAAGAAATGCGCACTTCTCCGGAAACGATAAACGAAGAACCGAGAGCAATGGCTGAAATTATAGCCAAAACAGAAAGAACCATCGCGATTGATATAACGCCGCGGGGGTTTGCTGCTTTTTTAATATTACTTTTTTTAAAAAAATGCCTCATTAAAAATTGATTAGAAATTAGAAATTAGATATTAGATATTCTACCTTGAATTATGAAACTCCCGAATGTTGTCATTGCGAGGGAGTCCCGATCCCGAGTCCCGAGTCCTCGGGATCGGGACTCGGGACGACGCGGCAATCTCACATTTTTGTCATTGCGAGCCCTGTACTCGGGGCGCGGCAATCTCAAATCTCTGCCATAGATTGTCCGCCTTCGGCGGATCTGCCGGAGGCATGACTTCGTCGTCCCGAGTACTCGGGACTCCTCGCAATGACAAGGTACAGAGATTGCTTCGCTACGCTCGCAATGACAGAAAAGGGCTATTTCGTAATTCAAAGTATTCTAGTATATTCTCGGCGAGACGCTTGCCTGAAGCTCTGCCGAGGCCCTTTGCGCGACTGACGCCGGGGTTTCCGCTTTTATAAATATTGTGACGCGCGGAGCAACCGTTGGTCCCCAGTTGTTAATGCTGAAAGTAAGCGCGGACACGGAAATTTCACCGGAAGAAATCGGCTGGTCTCCGGAGCCGCTGTTTCTTAAAATTGTATTTCCTGACAAAGAATATGTTACCGCGTTGCCGGAAGAATTTGTAAAAGTAATCGCGGAAAAAATTCCGTTTTTGCTGCCGGAGTCAATTGAACGCGCCATTCTTATTTCTTTTATCATAAACTCCGTTATATAGCGCGAGTTATCCGTAACATTTTGCTTGGCAATTATTTTTTGCTGCTCTTTCATAGAATTCGCAAACATAGAAGAAGCAATAGCCATTGCTATAGAAAGAACTGTCACTGCTATCAGAAGTTCAACCAGCGTTACTCCTTTTTCGTTTTGGTTTTTTTCAAACATTTTAATATCAACCTTGCTTAATTGCTTAATTGCTTAATTGCTTAATTGCTTAATTGCTTAATTGCTTAATTGCTTAATTGCTTAATTGC
>JAHIHE010000111.1 GCA_018899995.1 Patescibacteria group bacterium
AGCATCTGCTGATTTTAAAGTAGAAAATTTATCATATAGTCCTTCTTGTTGCACACGCTGTAGAAATAATTGATCTATTGGATAAAATATTGGTCCCATAATATCAAGAGGCGGGATACCGTCCCAAGTTTTATTTTCTTTCCTTTTTCTGATATTTATATTAACTTCTATTGCCAAATGCAACGGTATAATACCTTGAATTTTCTCACCCTTTTTATATTTTGCGTCAATTTCTTGGAAAAATTTTAAACATTTTTCGTGATGTTTATCCTCTTTATTTAATAACCCAAGAATAATATTTGCATCTATTATAAATTTTTCCATATTTTTTACTTAAAAATTCTTCTATAAACTTTTAAAATTGCCTCTGGGATTGGTGATAACCTAACCTTTTGTTTAATATCTTCAAATTCCTCATCAAAAGAATCATCGCCAAGCGAAAAAACATAAACGCTGAACTTGCTTTTAATATCGCGTATAGCCTTTTTGAAATCCTTAATCACCAACTGATCAAAAATTATTCCCGTATAATGTTCATGGTTTTTGAAAATCTTAAAATCCCCGCTGTCTTGAACCAATTCAAAAGTTTCTTCCTTAACACAAAGCATTTCTACTGCTTCCTTAGTCAGTTTTATTTTATTTTTATCATTTGGATTTTTATAATCAACAAATTCGGTTTTATAATACTTTAAATTCCCGCCCAATCCTTCCACTTTCTCGCCTTTTGAATTTTTATAGCCGTTGATAACTTTTTCAATGCGAGGATAGCAAACTTGCCGGCAAATTCCGCGCTCTTGAATTTCACTTTCTTTCATTCCTTTTTCTCGCAATTCCTTTTCCAATCCATTAAGTTCATTATTCGTGCATAAAATAAATTTTCTATTTCCGCCATCTTCTTTATTTAATTCTAAAACAGCTTCTCCGGTTGTCCCCGAACCGACAAAAAAATCTAATACCATTATATCTTTTTCTTTTAAAAGATTCAGAAGATATATTATCAATTCTGTTGGTTTTGGATAATTAAAAACTCTTCCTCCGAAAATTTCATCCAGTTCCTCCATGGCAACACGAGCAGATCCGAAATCTCTTATTATTGAAGTCGCTGCTTTATATCTTTTTTCATTAACAAATTTTTTCAATCTTGGTACCGCATCTCCATTTTTACCAAAATATACCCTTCCATCTTTTATTAGGGTGTCCATTTCTTCTTTAGTAAATAACCACTGTCTGTAGCTTTTTTTCTTATTTGGAGAGCTTATAGCGTAATATTTTGGGCTATCTTTTCGTGATTTTTCCATACTTCTCCCAAGTTCGGTCGATATCCATGGACCTCTTTGATCATTATCTGGATTACCATACTCATTTTTTATTTGAGAATATTGTAAAACTTTATTAAATTCAGCTAAGGTTTTATTTTTATAGCAAACAATTATATATTCATGTTCTGTCCTAAATCTTTTCGTAATCTTGAGAACACCATCTGTAAAATCAGTTTTTTGCCAAATCATTATTTCAGTATTATCCTCGCCAAATAAATCAGAATTATCCATCAGTAATTTCAACTGTGCGACTTCATTATCATCAATAGAAATAAAAATTACGCCATCATTTTTTAATAAATTTTTTGCTAGTTTTAATCTTTTTTCCATAAAAGAAAGCCACATAGAATGTCTATAGCCATCTTCTTTATCAATATAATGATCGTTAAAAACAAAATCTTTATTTCCCGTATTATAAGGTGGATCAATATAAATTACATCTATCTTTCCGGCGTGAGTATAGTTTAAAACCGAAAGCGCGTGATAATTATCGCCTTCAATAAGCAAATTTACCGGCTTATTTTTATCCGTGATTATTTCCTTGCCTTTTACTTCTTTTAGAACCGGCAATTTTTCTTTGCACATTTCCACGACATCCTCCGGCTTATCTTCCCAGACCAAGCCATATTTCTTCTTTTTCTTCAATTCCTTTTTCAGCCGTTCAATTTCGGCAAGAAGTTTTTCTTTTGTTTGATTATTTTCCATAGTATATTTTAAATTAAATTTTTATCTTTAAAACTGAATGAATTTGAATTTGAAATAATAACATGATCAATGACTTCAATCCCTAATATTTTACCGGCTTCCACCATTCTTTTGGTTAAATCTAAATCATCTTCTGACGGCTCGCTATCGCCAGAGGGATGATTATGCGCCAATATTACACTTGACGCCAAACAATCAATCGCCGGCTTAAAAACCTCCCGCGGATGGACAAGACTTGCGTTCAAAGTTCCGATAGAAATTGTTTCTTTTTGAATTAATTGATTTCTGGCATTCAAATACAAAACAACAAAATGCTCTTTTTTGGCCGTTCGCAATTCCTGAAGCTGCGCCACCGCGTCTTTTGCCGAATTAATCATCGGTAAATTATTATCTTCAACATCCAAAGCCCGTTTTGTCAATTCAAAAGCCGCCAAAAGCAAACATGCTTTTCCCGCTCCAAT
>JAHIHE010000163.1 GCA_018899995.1 Patescibacteria group bacterium
CATACTTCGAAGGAAGGTAAAAAGTACTTAACCAGCCTGCCTGTAATACTGGAAGCAGTTTTCACAGATCCTTCTTTCAGGCTTTTTATGACGCATGCCTCCCCTCATAGTATGACAGAATATTTAGACAGCAGAGAAAAAATAGAGCATGCATTTAAAGATTCAAGAGCAGATGTTGTGATTTTCGGGCATACTCACAAGCCCAGAATTGAGAAGATAGGAAATGCGATTTATATAAATCCAGGAAGTGTGGGAGAGCCAAGAGACGGCAATGCAGACGCAAGCTATGCAATACTCGATACACAGACCATGGAAGCTAAGATTGAAAGAATTGCATATGATGTTAATACTGTGGCAGACAGGATTATGAAGCATAAACTTCCTGAAGAAATTGCCAGTATATTCAGAACTGGAAAGGTCCCGTGGGAGGATGTATGACCCGGGCTGAGTATTTTGAGATCATTGCGCAGAGCAGTGAAAAAGTGCTTGTGCCTCTGGCTGAGAAAATCCTTCAAATCTCAAGTATGATAATAAAGAAAAAGCCAGAGAAGGGCATGCTCATGCTTCAGACAAGGGACGGGGCAGCCGATACACTGTTTAATCTGGGGGAGATTCTTGTCACCGAATGCATGGTGGAGCTTGATGGTGTTGAAGGTTATATGATGATGCCCGGAAATGTTCCAGAAAAAGCCATTGCGGGAGCTGTTATTGAGGCAGCACTTGCAGGAGGACATAATTTATCTGAGGAAATAAAGGCAACTCTTGCGCAGGAGAAAAAGAGAGTTAATAAAGAGAAGGCAAAAGAGGTTTTTGACGTGGAAAAAACTGCTGTAAGATTTGAGATAATGGACTGATAAAATGAATGAATTTGATAATATATTCGATTCACAGAAGACTTTTAGAAAACTGCTTGAAGCATTCAGTTTTCCGGGAAGAATAATCAGCTTGGAAGCTATCAGTGCGACAGAAGGTTTAGAGTTCCTGTACCCGATATTTATGACACTTTTTGATCATGAGACCTGCTTCTATCTCTACTGCGTAGATGAAACAAAGATAGGTAGAATCTCAAATTATATAGGACAGAAAACAGGCAGCAAAATAAGGGACGTTGGTGATTCAGATTTTATTGTTCTTCTTAACGAGCCAACTCCTGAGTTAATAAAGAAAATAAAAACTGGAGATATTGAGTATCCGGAGGATGGTGCAACGGTGATCAGTTATGTAAAAAATATTACAAATAACAGCACTGGAGGAATTGGGCTTGTGCTCTCAGGACCTGGAATCAAAGAAGAGACTTACATCGCGGTGGATGGGCTGAGTGAGGTTTTCTTCAGAACTGTAAATGAGCATCAAGATTACCCGTGCGGAGTGGATATTATCTTCGTGGACTCTGAGGGAAGGCTTGCCGTCATTCCTCGCTCTGTGAAAATGGAGGTGAAGGCATGGGGTTTGTAAGTGTGAAGGCTGGATGGGATGCAGTTGAAAATGCGGAAAAGCTGGTGGAGCAAAGACGAATAGGGCACGATGCACCTCTTCTGACACTTCCCCAGATAAAAACCCAACTCAGGGGAGCAGTGGATAAGGTAATGAGTGAGGGCAGCCTGTATGATGAGGAACTCGCAGCTCTTGCTATAAAACAGGCTCAGGGGGATCTAATTGAAGCATCTTTTCTCCTCAGAGCGTATAAGACAACTCTTGAGAGAAAGGGCTATTCTCAGCCAATATTAGGGAAGGAGATGAGGGTATTAAGGAGAATCTCCTCCACTTTTAAGGATGTTCCGGGCGGACAGATTCTTGGAGAGTCTTTAGATTATTCCTTGCGGCTGCTGAACTTCAACTTAATGGAAGAAAAGAAAACCGAAACTGAAGATATAGAGGATAATCAGGAAAAGGATACATTACGAGAATTCTCTTATCCCAAGGTTTCTGAAATTCTCAGAAAAGAAGGAATTGTTGTGACTGAAAAGAAGGAAGAATTTTCTTTCGACATAACAAGAGAATCCATAGTATTTCCTGCACCGAGAAGCGCCATACTCCAGAGCCTTGCAAGAGGCGAGGAAGGAGCAATGCTTTGCCTGGCATACAGTTCTCTCCGTGGCTATGGCCCTGTTCATCCTACAATTGCTGAACTTAGAAGAGGTTATTTGCCTGTCAGAATAAAACATCCCATCACAGGAGAGACTGTTAAGATAGGAGAGATAAGAGCGACAGAATGCGAGGCAGTAGTTCCTGAGTATAGAGAGAAGCAGATATTTGGATTAGGATACGGGCTGGTGCTTGGGTACAACGAAAGAAAAGCAATCTCTATGGCAGTACTTGATAAAACTCTCCAGAGCACAGAACATAAATCGCCCTCCGAAGATGAGGAATTTGTGCTTTATCACATTGATGGGATTGATTCAAGTGGTTTTGTGGAGCATCTCAAGCTTCCCCACTACATATTCTTTCAATCGGATCTTGATAGGCTCAGAAAAATACAGGAAAAAAGTGATACTTATGCTAAAAAATGAGATAAATCAGAGCCATTACAATTTTGCTTTTCTCGATGAGAATACTAAGCGGGAAGTAAGGAGAAAGATACTGAAAGCTATCTCAATTCCCGGGCACCAGATACCTTTTGCATCAAGGGAGATCCCTCTTGCCAAAGGTTTTGGCACTGGTGGGATACAGATTACCCTTTCTCTTCTGGGTAGAGAGGATATTCTGAAAGTCATCGACCAGGGAAGTGACGATAGTGTAAATGCAATTAACATAAAACGTCTTGTTAAAAAAACCTGCAATATAGAGATTACAGAGGATGCGAAGCAGGCATCCATCATACAGAGCAGGCACAGGATACCTGAAGAAAAACTTGAGAATCATCAAATTTTGGTGCTTCAGGTACCCTTTCCTGAGCCGCTACGTAGGGTTGAGAGTGAAGAAAAAAAGACAAGAAGAATGCACGCTGAAATGGATTATTCACGGATGTGGCTGTATCTCTATGAAGATCTCATAAAACACGGTGAGATTACCATAGGTGCACGCTATCCTGTCATGGTAAACGGGAGATATCTCATGGATACAACGCCTATACCGAGATGGGACATTCCGAATTTGAACTATTCTGAAAACCTCACACTTTTCGGCGCGGGAAGAGAAAAGCGGATATACGCAGTTCCTCCATATACCGAGGTTTTGCCCCTTGAATTTAAAGATCACGCTTTTCGAGTTGAGGATTTCTCCGGCAAATCCTGTGAAAAATGTGGTGCATCGAATACTTTTTTTGACGAGATAATCGTTGATGAGAGCGGAGCAAGGCGGTATGTGTGCTCTGATACAGGATTCTGCAAAAAAAGGAGAGAATATAATGTTGCTTGAAGTAAAAGCCCTGACTAAAATATATTCGAAAAATGATACATGCAAGCATGATTTTGAGAAAGGAAATGTCTGCGTGAAATGCGGCAGCGTAGCTGCAGTGAAAGATGTGAGCTTTAGACTTGATGAGGGGGAGGTTTTGAGCATCGTAGGTGAGAGTGGCTCTGGAAAAAGCACATTGCTCAAGATTCTTTACTTTGATATTGAACCAACAAGAGGAGAAACTTACCTTTCAAGCTTTGAAGGTGGAAAAAGGAACCTATTTAGTGTAGACTCAAAAAGAAAAAGAGAGCTTCGAAATTTCAATATGGGCATGGTTTACCAGAATCCTGAAGACGGCATAAAACCAGGTATAAGCGCAAGTGGCAATGTGGCCGATAAACTTTTGGCCGCAAACTGGAGGGACTTCGGCAGGATAAAAAATAGAAGTTTAGAGTTGCTTTCGAAGACCGAGATACCTGAGCAGAGATTCTATGACTTAACAAAAAATTTCAGCGGTGGGATGAAGCAGCGGGTGCAGATATCAAAAGCAATGGCAAACAATCCGGAACTTCTTCTCCTGGATGAACCGACAACAGGGCTTGATGTATCTGTTCAGGCACGGCTTCTTGACATGATACGCAGCATCCAGCAGGAACTGGGAATAGCAACAATCATGGTTACTCACGATTTTGGCGTTGCAAAGACCTTAGCTGATCGCATCATGGTCATGTGCGGGGGAGTTGTAGTGGAATCAGGTCTGGCAGACCAGATTCTGGAAGATCCACAGCATGAATACACTCAACTGCTCATTAACTCTATACTGGGGTGATTTATGGTCCTCGAAATAAAAGATCTGAGAAAAACCTTTACGATGCACGCTATCGGGAAGCAACTAACTGCTTTGAACGGAGTGAGCTTTTCAGCAAATGAGGGGGAGTTCATAGGAATTATGGGGAAGAGCGGTTCTGGAAAGAGCACGCTTTTGAAGTGCATATATAGAACCTGCTTGCCGACAGCAGGTAGCATAATATATCACAATATAGATTTAACAAAGGCAAAGGACAATGAGATTATTGCTCTCAGACGAAAAGAAATTGGGTATGTTTCCCAGTTTTTGCGCGTTATTCCAAGAGTTACTACCGTGGATGTGGTGGCTGAGCCTTTAATCTGGAAAGGATACACAAGAGAAAAAGCAAGAGATGAGGCGTCATATCTACTAAGGAAGCTTGAGATAAAGGAGGAACTCTTAAATGCCTATCCCACAACTTTCAGCGGCGGAGAGAAGCAGCGGGTGAACCTGGCAAGAGCTATCATATCAAGACCTTCACTGTTATTGCTGGATGAGCCCACCTCAGCCCTTGATGCCGAATCAAGTAAAAAGGTAGTGGAGATGATGCTTAAACTCAAACAGGAGGGCACCACAATACTTGGAACTTTCCACAACACAGAGATACTGAAAAAAACTTCTGACAGGATTTTTTTCATGAAAAACGGCTGCATCGAAAAAACAGGTAAAACCCATGAAATTCTGGAGATGATATAATGAACATAACAAATGCAAGAATAGTTACACCACATGGTATAATAGAAAATGGGAGTGTAATTATAGAGAATGGAAGAATAAAAGAGGTGACAGAGAGAAGGGTTGATGGATTGGATACAAAAGGCATGTTCCTCTTGCCCGGACTTGTAGATCTCCACGGAGATGATCTTGAGAAAGAAATATTTCCCAGGGGTAAGGCTTTTCCAATAGATCTTGCACTTCATAACACCGATTTGAGGATGGCTGCTTCTGGAATCACAACAAAACTCCATGCCATAGCTTTCTATGAGAACGAACTTAAGAACCGCTCAATGAAAGTCTCAAGGAACATTCTCATCAGCCTGAAAAAAGGTCATTTCCTGGTTAAGCATCTTGTACATGCCAGATGTGAACTTACGAACGAGGAGTCTGTTAATGAAGTGAATCATCTTATAGAAGATGAACTCGTAAAGCTCGTTTCGGTGATGGTACATGCACCTGGTTTAAAGCAATTCAGGGATGAGAAGAGCTTTAACGAAGTGTATTCCAGTATTTTCAAATTCTCAGAAAGCGAGCTTAAAGAGATTGGAACAAAGAAGCTGGAGAGCATTCCGTTAATAGAGGAGAGACTGAAAAGGATAGTGGGAAAGGCACTATCTCATGGAATAGTTGTTGCATCTCACGATGATGACTGTGAAGATGATGTAAAGCGCCACTTTGAACTTGGCATAAGACTTTCAGAGTTTCCTGTTAACATTGAAGCTGCAAGGAAAGCGAAAGAACTGGGTATGTTTGTGAGCATGGGTGCTCCAAATGTGGTGCGGGGTACATCGCATACCGGCAACCTTGGCGCTCTCGATGCGCTGGAAAAAAACGCCGTTGACATTTTGTGCTCCGATTATTATCCCTCGTCTATGCTTGCATCTATATTTATTCTGGGACAAAACGGAATCGGAATAGTACAAGCATGCAATCTGGTATCCCTGAACCCCGCACGTTTCTTGGGAATGGACATAGAGATTGGCAGCATAGAAACGGGAAAAAGAGCAGACATAATACTTGTAAATTGTGACTCCGGTTTCCCGCGGGTGATAAAAACAATTGTAGGGGGTAAGGAGGTTCTCTCTCTTCATGAATAGAATAGGCGCCTCGCTAGAGATGAGACATGAGAAAAGTCTGGAGGAGTTCATACCACTTATGGCTCAGCTTGGCTTTAACCATGTTGAGATAAAGAAGGACAATGACTATGTATATGGAAATAAGGGGCTTGAACTTCTGGATGAATATGGTTTCACTGTTTCCTACCATGCACCTTACAACGACTTTAATTTAGCAAGCATCAACGAGAAAACAAGGCAAGCATGCGTTTCACAAGTCATAGAGATGGGTGAGTCCATTCAGGAATATGGGGGTTGGGTGAATGTTCATCTCGGAAAAATCAAGAATAATTATCCTGATAAAGTAATAAGAAAAGCCCAAGAAAATAGCGAAAAATCTCTTAAAGAATTGTCAGGTGCTTTTGAAAACATGAGAGCATCTCTCTGTATTGAGAATGACAACCCTGAGACGGGCGTGATGAAATTCGGAGAAAAACCCAGTCAGCTATTACATGCGGCCGAAGCATATGGTATGAAGATAACACTGGATACAGGACATGCTAACAGAGCTGGTAACCTTAAAGAATTTTCCACCCTGAACTGCATAGAAGTGCTGCATCTTCATGATAACCTTGGGGATAAAGACGAACATTTAGCTCTGGGGGATGGAAATATAGATTTTGTTCCTCTCCTGGAGCGAATGAAAATTTGTAAAAAATGGATAATAGAGGTAAAAACTATAGAAGATATTGTAAAAAGCCGGGACTATCTAGAAGAAAAAGGGTATAAATTCTACTGATTTTCTATAGCATCTATATATTCTTGGGAGAAGCTATATATTATTTAATACCAAAATTCGTGCTGGTGATTAAACAAAATGAATCGATTAAAAACAATACTAATTTTGATTCTGGCAGGCGTGTTCTTAGCAGGATGCGTGGAGCAACCTTCCAGCGTACAGCCTACAGCAACTCCAGCACAACCTACCGTACAGCCCACTCCACAGCTTTCAGGCACTGTTAAGGCAGACGGCTCAAGCACGGTATTTCCTATAAGCGAAGCCGTGGGCGAGGAGTTCCAGAAGCTCTATCCCAACGTCAGGGTAACAGTGGGAATAAGCGGCACGGGCGGAGGTTTCAAGAAGTTCTGCGCAGGCGAGATAGATATCAGCGATGCCTCAAGAGCGATAAAGGATTCCGAGAAAGAGCTATGCGCCAAGAACGGCATAACCTATGAGGAGTTCAAAGTTGCATTTGACGGGCTTTCCGTGATGGTAAATCCCCAGAATACCTGGGTTGATTATCTTACAGTTGCAGAGCTTAAGAAAATATGGGAACCCAACAGCACTGTTAAGACATGGAAGGATGTTCGCCCCAATTTCCCCAACGAGAAGATAATACTTGTAGGTGCAGACACTGACTCAGGCACTTTTGACTACTTCACAGAAGTAATAGTTGGTAAGGAGAAATCCAGCAGG
>JAHIHE010000158.1 GCA_018899995.1 Patescibacteria group bacterium
TGATTTCATCAACAACTTTGAATGCGATGCACCAATACCTAATAGCCTTGACCATGTTTTTGCCGACACCCAAGACAAGAGGCGCAGAATCATTCGAAAACACCTGATTATCTGCATAGGCCTTGTCAAATCCTTTTTTTAGCCAGCCGAATCTCGGATGAAAGGTCTCATGCCTTGCAAAAATTGGATGGATCATATCATCAAAAATTTAATCTTTATAATTAATAATTAGGTTATTTTCTTAGGATGTGAATATTTTTATAGAATTGCCAATGAAGATTGTCAATTAAAATATCATGATATTGTGTTAATTATGTCAATATGTTATATATATATTGTGTTAATATGCATTATTTATAAAAATTTACCATTATTAAACTTCTGAAATGCCTTTCTATAATTGAAAAAAAATGCCATTATAAATTCAAAAAAGGGGAAACGGAAAAATTAATGCAGTTTAAAATTTGTGATATACAAATACAACTTGTATAAGAATCTTCTGATTTTCAGTAGTAGCTTTGGCAAGCAAATCTTCATATCGCGATAGTTTTGGAGATTACAATGTTAAAACGTATCCATGATTTAAAAAGCATAGGTTGTTTCTTCGACGATCATCCTGCAAAAATTCAATTTGAGCCACTAACCATCATATTCGGTGAAAACTGTTACGGAAAATCAACCTTGTGTGACATTCTCCGATCCTTAGCCGACAACAATCCCAACTATATCACAGACCGCAAATCAATCCCAAATCTCCAAAATCAAACTCAGCTTGTCCAATTAAATTTTTCTATGCCTGGAAATGTAGGTGAATCTCCTGTAATTTTTAGCCGTGACCAGTGGAATCCAATACTCCCTGGAGATCTGAAAATTTATGTATTTGACACAGATTTTATTCATCGAAACGTTTTTACCGGTCTTACTATTGAACGCAGAAACCAAGAAAATATTACCCAATTTGTATTAGGGGAAGCCGGTGTACATACTGCTAAAGACATTGAAGAACTTAATTCTAACCTTCGTGCAATTAACAAAGACATCCGTCAAGTCATTAAGAGTGTATTCGGTGGGATCGAGGATATATTTGCATTCCTGAAAATGGAGGTTAATGAAACCAACTTAGAAATCCAGGAAAAAATCGCAAATAAAGCAGGCGAACTTAAAACTAAAAAAGAGCTTGAGGATAATCTCGAAAAAGCAAAAGACAGAGAAGAGCCCGAATTATTATCCGTCCCAGAAAATATAGAAGCCTTCGTTGAGCAAGTAAACACTTGTCTTGCAAGCACCTATCAACGAGCACATGATGATGCATCCGATGCGGTCGAGAAACACATAAAAGATAAGACTCAAAACACAACAACAACTAAAAATTGGTTAAAGACCGGTTTAGATCATGTAGCCGGGAATTACTGTCCTTTTTGTGGTTATACTCTTGAAGAAGAAGGTAAGAAGCTTATTGAAATTTATCGATCCTGTTTTGATGAAGCCTTTAAGCAATATGAACGAAAAATACTTACGGCCATTGAGCAGCTTTCCAGTCAATTGGATAATTTTAAGTGTTTGAGTATACCAGAATTAATTCAAAAAAATAGTAACAATATTAATATATATCCTGAGCTTGCCAAGACAACAAAATATAAAGGAAGCACTAATTTAATCCACGCCAAAGCGAAAGGCTTAAGAAAACTTTGGGATACTTTTCAGAATAAGTATAATGAAGAATCAAAAAACCTTGGTGAAAAAATTAGCCAAAAGGAAAAGGCAATTTATGTTGAGACTCCAGCCTGGACTTGTCCTGATTTAATTACAGCATATGGAAATTTCAAACTTTCAGCATCAAAATACAACAAACTTATCCAACAAGTTATTGACCAAATTACCGATTTTAAAGATACATTAAATCCTGAAACAATAGCGAAAGAAATTTCAGAAATTGAAGAGCAGCAAACAGAGCTTCAACTTAAAAAAAAGCGCAAGGACTCTGAACCAGCCTGCAAACAATTGGGGCCGCTTTTGATCAAGAAAGATGAAACAGAACAGGGAATCAACCGCCTTCAAGAACAACTTAACAGAGAACAATCTGAATTCCTTAACACGTGTTTTGAATCCATCAATAAATTATTCGCTCGGCTTGGCAGCGGTCCATTTCAGATTTCTAAACAAATAGGCAGAAGAGGCAATATGCCCGTAATTGAATTAACAGCCTCTTATGCAGGGGTTCCAATAAGTCAAGATAAACTAAAGGCTTTTTTCAGTGAATCAGATAGAAGGGCACTTGCTCTCTCGATATTTTGGGCAAAAATCGAATTGCTGGACGAACAACAGAAACAGAATGCAATTCTTGTTTTAGATGATCCGGTTACAAGCTTTGACAACGGTCGAATTGACAGTACCATACGTCTGATGGAAGCAAACCGTCCGGCATTTCGGCAAATTATAGTTCTTTCCCACTATGCCCGATATTTGAAATCATTTTTCGAACGAGCCAGTTTAAATACCAGTGGAATTCAATTATCCAAAATAATCAAAACACAAGAAAGCTCAAAATTGGAAACTGCCTCCCCCGCGGACTTCGTAGAAACCGAACACCATATCAAATTTCGACATATAACAGGCTTCATTGAGCACCAACATACTGAAAACGTATCTCAAGACCTGCGCATATTTCTCGAAACTGAAGTGAAATCACGCTACCTGAAGCAGATTATGGAAAAGGATCTAAATGGACTACAATTCAAAGATTTATTAGATAAACTTCTTGAACTTGGTATCATTGACCAAGATAAAAGAAACGAATTGGAAGAGTACCGACTTTCTCTTAACCCTGAACACCATATTTGGATTGTTAGAAGCCCCGAAGATAGAATCGCCCTTTCCTCAGATGTCTTAGAATTTATATATGAGAGATTATAATAATAAAACAGGAAGTAGGTACCCCCACCTCCAACAAACCTGTAACGAACTCCGATTACATTTTACTGCTATGTAGGTCACGTTGCTAAAATCGTGTGATACGATAAAAAAACAAATCTTCGCCTAAGCAAAGATAATTATTGTATATCGCATCCACTTTGTTTAAATTGATAATATCAGTATTGGCAAGAGATTCAACATGTTTTGACATAGGAACCTATTCATTTCCACAATTAAATTGGAAAAAAACCGAATGATTAAGAAAGAAATCCCGCCAAAGCGCACTGGACTCGTACGGTGGTACAAGAGACTTTCCACTAACCAGAAGTTGCTGTTTTGGCCAATCATAATTACACTCCTGTCCGTCATTTCTGGGGCAGTCTTCCATTTCTGTGATAAGTCAAATTCGAATACCGGTGATCAATCTATAAATATTCAACAAAAAGGAATGTCTGGCACGACGAATTACAATATTAGTGGGGATTTTACAGGGAATATTATTTTTCAGGATTTACGATCTAAAGGAGATCATGTTTCTGAGTTAGCCAAACGAGAACAAATGCGAGAGCAAGAGCGTGAAAAAGACCCCAAGATTGGAATGTCCGCGAAGGAGCCTAAGCACCAAGAAAGCACTACTACTAACGTAGCACTGAACAAGCCGGTAGCTGGAATCTATCTCGACATCAAGAGAGTTGACGATTCAGAGTCAGGCAAAGCAAAAAAAAGATTTGCGCTTGCGGTTGACGGAAGAAGGCTTTCCAGTTTTGTTGGGTATCATGAACGGCACAGTATAAATCAAGGGGGATATGCTTGCAATTTGACTGATGGGGATTTAGCTACCAGGGCTTATCCAGCCGATTTCGCTTTTGATTACATAATTGATCTGAAACAGAAATATCAATTGACGGAAATCAGGCTGAATTGGGGTTCTTTTGGCGAACAGATTGAAAAACACAATTATATTACA
This sequence comes from Patescibacteria group bacterium, assembly GCA_018899995.1. Classification (GTDB taxonomy): domain Bacteria; phylum Patescibacteriota; class Minisyncoccia; order JAHIHE01; family JAHIHE01; genus JAHIHE01. Next base: position 3,881 of record JAHIHE010000158.1, read on the forward strand.
AGGTGGGAGGTTTATGGCCAGGATTCTTTTACCTCAGAGGTATTTCCTGATTTGAAATCTGACTGGATGCTCATAAAATCAGGCGGCATTCCGAGAAAGAGAAGTGAAACAATCAAGGGCAAGGAGTTGGAACAGCATACCTTTTGGAGATTGAGGATCAGGGCTTTTAGCGACCCAGCAGTGGAAAATCGGCAAGCGAACTGGATAGGGATTTACGAGGTCGAAGCGTACGGGATTCCGTTAAACAACAATTAACGATAGCTGCTATTCACGTAACAGATCGAAACATTATAATATTTGTGATATACAAATGTTAGCTACGAAGATATAATAAATACACATCAATTGCCTATAGGCATTAAAGGCCATGAAGCAAAGCAAGAAGCCAACGTTTCTCCATTATCTTTACGCAAAACTACCAAACAATTACGAACTCAAGGCAGCAATTACTGAAACAATCAGTTGGTTGAGAAAGTTTTTTTCGACCGAAAGATGGAGATACGCCTTGTTTGGTCTTCTATTAGGAATAATAATCGCATATTTAATAATGCCAGAGACAAGTTCTGCATCCTTCTGGACACTGGCTGGTGTACTTTTAAGTTTTATGTTTGGATCTAGTTGGTTATACTTAAACAATTCTTGGAAAAGATTTAGGAAACAGTCAAGCTTAGGTAAATTGTTGGGGCCGATATATGATATAGGCGGGACGTGTACTATATTTGTTAGTGAGTACTGGAGGGATATTATAAAAGGCAATCTTTACAAATACGACAAGTCTGATGAGTTAGTAGGAACTTCAAGAGTTATGGGAACAGGAGATTCAACAGCCTTGCCATACATCTATGGTCTCTTAATGAAAGCTGGAAAGTCATACAAAGAATTATCAATTGTTAAGTCATACATAGATTTCGAAAGCAAATGGTCAAATAATTTTATCTCCATTGGTGGCATAACTAATAAAGCAACAGCACAACTCATGGGTTCATACAGAGATAAGCTTACATATTATTTTTCAGAAGATGGGAACTGTATTATAAAAGATTACGGACACTATAAAAGATACTTAAAGGTCGACAATAACCATGATTATGGCATAATTATAAAACTAACAGGTCTAAATCACACAAATAGAGTTTTGTTTATTATAGCCGGGATTCAAGATTTAGGTACAAGTGGAGCTGCATATTATTTATTTGACCAAGCCAGCGAATTAGCCGATAGATACGGAAACGATGATTTTGCATTGGTCATAGGTGCAAAAAAAGAAATCGGTGACACATCAGCCTTTGAAGTGAACTTTGAAGAAAAATCAAGGGTATTTATAATTAATGGAGAATAATATATGACTAAAAATAATCTTTGTCCTATATGTCAGGGTGAACTCAAGCCTGTTCAAAAGAATCGCTCTATTGATGATGACGTAACCCCTGTTGGTTCAGGGACGGTCTATATGCCACCCTCAAGTGCTCAAGTTTATAATCTTAATGCCTCATCCTGTAAAACTGGGAATGAAAGACGCGAGAAGCCATTAAAATATCAATGTCAAAAATGTGGAGAATTTGTAGATATTTTCACAAAACCACTTTAATTTTTAGATGGCCATACATTCCAATATAAAAGATTTTGAGGAAATAATAAATGACTTCTGAAGAATTAAAAAGCAAAATTTTAAATCAATTCGGGGATCAGTTAAATGAAATAGGTGCTGATATTGAAATTGTACAAGTAGACAAGCTGCCCTCTGATAAAGATCTCACAAAAGATAAGTCAATCATTACATATTTAGGGAAGGTCGGGGAAAAATTCATTTGGTTATCGAAGAATGTTCTTGGAGCAATTATAATTTATGTAACGATTATGAGTATGCCACAAGCAATAGAAAACCACAAACTACATTTCCCCAAGAATTATGAACTTGTAGTAGAAATAGGAAAAAAGTTGGGTGATGGGTCATTTTTTGATCTTCTATCTCCGAAAGAACCTGAGGGAATGTTGGTCTACAAGGCTGAATGGTTTGCTGACAAATATAAGTATGAACAAGACCGGAAAATTTTCAATAACGATGATATAAACGGAGTCATCAAATCAGGAACTACAACATTAGCAACAAGTGGTTCAAGCATAATAACAAATCAAAATATTATTTCATCCTCGTGGGCCGCCGTCTCGGTGACTACCGTGAAGTCTTGAATATTTAAAGGAAGCAGTGAATAAGAATATTTTTTATGTTAATTAAGAATCTTAGCCTGACCAGCAAATGGAGTGGACGGCAATTATCTCGCGATTCAGTCAATTCAAGCTTTCTGATTTCAAAAGCAGTTTTGAGCTTTCTAACCTTTAAGCCGCCGCTGCTAACCAGCACGTTACAGATATCTGCATAGAAAGAATTTAACATTTTAAAAATTTTAAGATATGCATCACAAATCTTCAATGGCTTCTGAAATGTCTACGCCTTAAATTTTTGTTTTTCAGTCTTTCTTGATTGAAGATGGTCTTTTTCTTTTTTTCTAAAATTTCAACAGATATTATGCCAACTCACTCTTCATCTCCCTAAACCCCTCAATCTTCGCTTGATCTGATTTTAACAAAGTCAATGGTCTAAGCTTTCTCTCGGTGAAATAGTTTAGGTTTAAGTGCTCTTCCTTATTTAAAAAGCAATCAATTATTTCTTGTGGAAGCTTTTTCACCAGTGCAATTATCTGGCTTACTCGTGCCTTACTAATATTAAATTTTTCTGCCACGTCTTGATATGTGAGGTTGGGATGGCTTTCGAGGTATCCAATATATGTATATGCTTCCAAAATCGGGTTTTTCTTTTTGCTTTGGTTGAAATGAGAGAGCCATTGTTTTTGAGTAAATATTTTGTTTGCTGGCATGAAATCAGGCTTTTCTCCCTCACATAAGATTTTCTTTTTGTTATTATACCTGTAATGGCAAGCAATTAGCTCTGTTATGGTTTTGACTGTTTTTGTTCTTTGAGTGGCACAATCGGGGAGCCAGACATTACACTGGGCGAACAGGTGTTCACCATCCTGTTCGCTCGGTTTTTTTATAGGCATATTAAGATTAGGCTGCTCAAAATAAGAAATCTTACAGTGTCCAGAGGCGCTGTCTTTTTCATTCTCACACCACTCTACTACCTCAATAATTCTGAATAAAAGTTCCTTTAACTTCTGTGGCTGAGCTTTATCAAGGATATTTCGGAATGTGCTGAATGTCTGGCACATTATTTCTGTAGAAAGCCTATTTTGCTGAATTTTAGACACTTCAAAATCAATTGCCTGTAATTTTTCTTCAATACCCTTATGTTCGCTTTCTAAAGAATCTGCTCTTTCATTAAGAGACCTAAATGCTTTTACGCCACCTGTTTCAATAGAATCTACAATGTTAGTCAGTTTTTCTTTAACATCCTGAAGTTGCTTTGAAAGGGCTTTCTTGTCACCCTTAAGTTTCTCAATTTGATGGTTTTCTTTCTTATTAGCTCTGGCAATCATTTTCTTGATTTCATCTTGGTTTATTGTAAGCTCTTTAACTCTTTTTAACACAAACTTTTCAATTGATTCTGCAGGTACATATCTTGCGCTACAGGCTTGTTTTCCCAGATGAGTGTTCCTTGTGCATTGGTAATAATGATAAGATTTGCCTGAGCCATTAATCCCGCTTTTTGGTGTCATCATTGACCCACATTTCCCGCAACGTAATACGCCCTGCAATATATACACATGCTCCCTGGGAAGCTTATCATTTGATCTTGTTTTTCTGTTTTTTTTGAGTAAGTTATTGACTTCTGAGAATTTTCTTTTTTCAATAATCGGCTCTTGCTTGCCATTATAAATTTTGCTTTGCCAGCTTATCTTGCCAATGTAAACAGGATTAGTAAGCATTCTTATAACAGCTTGTTTGGTAAACATTGTTCCGCCATGTTTCTTGCCTCGCCTTGATTCATAAACAGGCATTCTATGACCAAGTTGATTAAGCGCCTTTTGTACCTGTCCGGCAGAGCCTTTTTCAATGCAGAGATCAAATGCTTTTCTGATTATTTCTGCTTGTTCAGGATTTATTATGAGAATTCCCTTGTTTTCAGGATCAAGATCATAGCCAAACGCTCTTCCACCATTCCATAAGCCTTGCTCAGCTCTGTATTGCATGGTCGCAAGAGTTCTTTCTCCTGTTTGTTCTCTTTCAAGTTGTGCAAAAACAAGAATAATAGAAAGCATTGCCCTGCCTATAGCTGAGGTTGTATCAAATTTTTCATTAAGAGAAATTAGCTGAACTCCTTTTTTCTGAAACAAATCCCAGACAACGGAGAAATCCTTTAAGGATCTTGTCAGGCGGTCAATTTTCCAGATTATGACAGTGTTAATTTTTCGGTCGTCGATATCCTTGATCATACGCTGGAATTCCGGGCGATTAAGATCTTTGCCAGAGCGACCTTGTTCCCTGTATATGTCTGCAATTTTCCATGAGCTGTCTTTATTAGTGTTTTCGTAGTTTACATAAGCACTCAATCTTGATTCCTGAGTATCTAGTGAGCCATCTTCAACATCTGCCTGCCTAAGAGTGGAAACCCTGATATATAGACCGCACTTTTTTTCATTCATGAGCTTGCTCCTTTTGAGGTTATAAACTGTATTATATGGTAAACCATTAATAGCAAAAGTCAAGAACTAAATCAGATAAACAAGAGTTAAAAACAGGGGTGACTAAAGTCACTCCAGGATATTGGACTGGTCGAATTCACCGAGCTGATGGCTCTATTGTTAATGTTGAAGTTAAGAACATTGAATATTTATTAAAACAATGTGAAGAAAAATCACGTTAATCCAACTCGCTCTCAGCAATAATTTCCGCACAAATATCAATAATCTCTTCCCATCTGTCTGCTGGGGTTTGGGTGAAACAGGCTGGATTTCTTTTGAGGGTTGCTGGAGGCAGGATTTCATAGGTAATATTATATTTCTTTTTTACCTTTTTTTGTTTTGTTCCTTTCTTTAATTTTTGTTTTGGCCTGTTCATAAATATTTTATCTGCCTAAAGATTTAGCGTATCATCATAGGATTGGTTTGTCCTTGGTTTCACCTCTGTCCTCTGTTTTCAATGTTTGTGCTGAACACCACAAAATAGATTACCCCAATAATAGAGCAGGTAAAAATATAGACATATTGATTGTGTAAGGCACTCATGTACTGAACACTTGAAGCAAGAGCTGCAATTGTGAGGATCACAGCACTGGAAAACAAGAGCTTTCTGTGGTGATATGAGGATGCTGTCCTGTTTATTGTTCTTGCGAGAAACCTTGCAACCGGAAGTGTAAGAAGCACAAGTGCCATAGCTATTGCAAAATCATTGTTTGAATAAAGTTTGAATACCTGTTTTGCAAAATCAAATTTCCCGAAAACAATTCCATTAATAAGGAATGCAGGAATCCATGCTATAACAGACGCAACAAAACCCATGAACATAGCAACAAAACTCACAAGAGGAGAACGTATAATAAAATCATAGTGATGCAAACCAAGAGTCAGCGGAGCAAGATAAAACAATATTGCAAGAACACTGGTAAGATGTCTGCCTGCGAATTCATCGAATCTGTTCACAAGAGGTGCTCCATTTATATTGAGTTCAACATTTGTATAGTTAAACATTATACCCTCCTTCCTATCTCAATCCACTTATCCTCTGTCTCCTCATAAATTACCAGAAGACTGCACAAATCTATGTTTGAAATAACCCTTAATTCTGTTAGAGGCTGTGGTGTCACCTCTTTAAATTTTATTTTTCTCATCTTGCATCTCCAATTAACGTTTTATTTTTACTTTTACTTTATAAGTAATAGTTCCTGTAAAAGGATTTGTGCTAATCTTACAGGTAGCCTTAGTGCTATGATACGGAGAAGTTTCCTTGTATGTAAATTTTGCTCTATTATAAAGTCTGTTTCTATGTAGCTCAGCATATGGGTAAGTACTTTTTATCATGTCATTAACAGTATTAACTTGACGGTAAAGCAATCTATCTATTCGACTTAGCTGCTTTTCTTCTTCGTCATCCATGAGATAAGGTCTAAGACTTTTTATCAATTGATAGTTATCCATACTGCGCCTCCTTTGCACTTAAAGGTTGTTGATAAATTCGTCAGGTTTTTTACTCAAAAGTTCATAAATCAAACAAGTAGTGTTTTTTTCAATATTTCGGTCAAAGGCCTCGGCAAAGTTTATTTCAAGAATTCTATAGCTTTCAGATTTTTAAAATGCCGGTCAGCAGTTATGATTTTACATCCAAGCTCCTTTTGTTTGGCTAGGAGCACAGCGTCAATCAGACCAAAGTCCCTTATCTTTTTCATCATCTCTGATTTAATAGCAGCAGCCTCAATCCAGTTTTTCCTAGATACTGGAATTACTTCTGAGTTAGTTTCAACTATGACCAGCAACTCGTGAAAATGTTTATTGTTTCTAATGCTCCAGCCTTTTAGCTCGGCCAGGCAACACTCAACTGTGATGAATGTGTTCTTGTCGTCGTCAAAAAGAGCCTTTACTCTCTTCCCTATCTTTGAACCTATGAAATATTCAACCCATGCATAGGTATCTATTATGAAAAGCATTTTACCAGAATTTGCGGTGTGTCAAAGCCTCCTCCTTGAATTTTCTTGCCCCTCTAAATCTTCCAAAGGCATCGATCCTTTTTTTTAGCCTTATTTTAATTTCCAGAGTCTGACCCTCTTTCAGTTTTATTTTTCTCACTATCTCTGCTGGAATCACTACACCAAGAGAATTCCCCCATTTCTTTGCTTGGTTAACTATGCTTACCATGTTATACATATAGTCTAACTCCTATTTAAATGTTTCGGGTTCTAATGCCTTGGGAGTTGAAGACTCTCGATAAATTCCCCAGGCTTTTTACTCAAAAGCTCAGACAACAAAATCGCTTGTGTTTTATTTCTGATATTTTCTGGCAAGTCTGAGACAATTTCCTTTACTTCTTTTAGGACTTTCTGATCTATGCAGGCCACAATCACAAAATCAGCTTTTGCCTTTGAAAAATCCTTATGTATGTTTTCTCTTTCATTGACAGATGTCATTGCTACTTCAATGCATACGAGCAAGTCATTTTTATTAATGGCAACATCTATGAACTTATCATTTCTGTTTAACTCAATAATAGGCTTGTGGTCTGAAAAATACTGTTTAATCAAATGCTGATATAAGATATGTTCAGAGCCTGCACCTTTTCCATAAAACTTCTTTTCATTAATGCCGAGAATTTCATAAGCATCTGGTAACAAAACAGGATATTTTGGTCTACCCCTTCCAAACTTGACCTGTAGTATCTTAATGAGATTCTTTTTTTCGCAATAATGCGCTATTCTTGATCCAGTTCCTGCTGAAAAACCTGCGAGCTTGTTGATTTCTGTGAGTGTATTCCTGTATTGACAGGTGTTGGCGGTCATTAGGAAAGTTTTTATGTCGTCACTCACATCAGCTTTATCAGGTTTTTCCTGAGTTTTCTTTTCAGGCATATATCTCGGCTGTATCTCAATAGAAGACAGAATCCTTGCATTATTCTGGTTTATGAACTCATCATTTATATTTCTAAAATTCATAATTTCACCTCTGGCACTATGGCGATAAAAGGCTCCTGGTATCTGGCTGAAAACTTAACCACTGCTTCACGGGGCTTTAGCTTGTAACAATAAGCTTTTTGCTCCAGGTTTTTTATCCCCATGCTCTGTTGCATGCACTCTATATCTTTACCGTGTGAAAGTGAAAACATGAGCTTTGCGAAGGAGTTGCTGTGTATTGAAGCTCCAACTTGGTGCGGAGTCTGTGTACAGGCAAAGATATTGATTTTGTTTTTTCTGACTGTGGTCAATAAGTGATGAATTATTGGCAAACCCAAATCAGGCCTCTTTTCAAAAGCGATGTCAAAAATCAAATTAGCGTCATCTATTCCAACAAAGTGCCTTAAGCCTGTTTCGTGGATTAGTTTGTAATTGAATAGATAGCTGAGGAGATAATTCACCATGAATACCTGCTGTTCTGCAGCGAGGTAAATGATTTCAAAAATAGCATGAAGATTTATCAGGCTGCTTATGTGACCCTTAGAGCAATCAAAAACAGAGCCAAGAGACCCGTGTATCAAGCCACCGAGACGGTTCAAGACGCTTTCCTGGTACCTTGCTGTCCTTGATATTACCGGAAACTTCAAAGCCGTGACATAATTGTAGAGGTCAAATAAGCTTGGGTAATAGCCCAAAGAACTGTATTTGACATACAATTTATTAAGACACTCTATTAAAAATCCCTTGCTTCCTTCGTAAAGTCTAAATGCTTGAATCCATAGATCTGCAAAAATACTCGCCCACTCTATTGGTCTCATGCCAGGAGGAGGCTCAAGAGGATTTAGCTTTATCATGTTAAAGTTAACTACGAGAATATTCCTATCAATATTAAGAAGAGTTCTCATATCCTGGGCTTTGACAAACAGCCAACATCTTAGTTTTTCCGTGTTGATAGGGTGACCATTTTGAAACCTATTAAAGCGTAGAGCCTGGGAAAAAAGTATTTTGAGTACAGTGGATTTGCCTGTTCCTGTTTGACCGCAAATTAGATGGTGGCATTCCTCTGGAAATATACCAATCGGCATGCCTTGTTCTGTTAAAGCAAATTTAATTAATCCATCTACGCTATTGTCAGGAATGTCAAAAGGGCTTCTAAACATCTTTGAAACCTCAATGGCGCTTTGCAGCTTTTGTAAATCCTCCAATGAATCCTTTTTTAAAAGAGCAGACCTTAGCCTGCATACAGCCCAGGGATTATTGAGCAAGCCTGCTTTCTTAAGAGCTGAAAGTGAATTGATAGCACCAATTGTTCTTTTGAAATAATTGTTCATATTCTTAGACCTATTCCCAAAAAGCCGAGGAAAGCATGCCAGCGACAGCAGTACCACTTATTTCTCGACCTTGAGTAAATTCCACAACCCTGTACTGCACAACAAATCCTTGCACAGTATTGGCAAATAACTACTGAACCCTCTCTTACAGTAGAGCCGCATTGAGAGCATTTAACCAACCCAAATATATTCTTGGGGCTGGCATCATCGAATGTATCAGTGTTGATAACCAATTCTTCATGTTCCTCCAGAACCCCTTGTTCGTTGATAATAACCGCTTCTTTTATTTCATAAAGAATATCGCTATCTGGAATATTCTGCATCCGAATCCTTTGACGGCGCAATCTGACTGGATTAAGAAGGAGGTTAAGCAATAACTGTTCAATCATGTCTTCAGGAGTTCCCTGTTGTTGCATTGATTGAAGGATTTCATTGATATCTCTTTCATCAGGCATTTTGAAAACCTCTTTAAGCTAAAGTCTGGCAACTACATTTAGGATTGATTTGAGTTTCTGCCCAAACTTCTTGAAAGGGTCTGTCAAACAAGTACAAGCCCTTTTCATTTCCAATAATAAGGAGAGAGCAACTAGGTTCTGTGATCTTCTCTATAAAAGACTTTTCTGTATTAGCAGTGAGAATCGCGAGAGCTATCTTAACAGCTCTGGCCACTACTACCTGAATGTCTGATAATAAAGCCGGCATAGGTTTTGTCTCTCCTGTTGTGTAATCCCACTCTGCTTTTTTAGTTTCTTTTAAATCTTTTATTATGGATTTGAAGACACACTCAAAACACGGCAATCCAGGGATTGTGAAGAGTATGTCACCACCTTTTCCCATGTCATAGACAGAAGGGTAGATTATAGGTTTTGAATGATAAGCCAGCCCATTTATGAGGATTTTGGTCTTGATAGAATCAGTTGCTTCAATGATTAAGTCAGAATTCTGGAGCACGTGATCAAGTTTTTCACTCTCCATGTTAAGAACATCCTCATCATAAAGCTGAATATTAACACAGGGATTGATCCTTAAAGCCTTTTCATAAACACACTCAGTCTTTTTCCTTCCAATGTCAAAAAGGTCATATGGGGATCTGCAAAGATTGCTGATGCTGACAGTATCGAAATCAATTAGATTGAGACTTGTTACTCCACACCTTATTAGATCCAGAGCAATAGGCGATCCTCCGCTTCCAAGACCTATGATAGTTACAGACATTTCCTGTAGGCAGGATTGGTCAATGATTCCGTGATTGCGTTCATTTAATTGTGTGGTGTAGTTAATAACTTGAATGTCAACTTCTTTAGAGCATTGCACTTTGCCTTTTTCCATATAGAAGTGTAAGCAAGATTGATCATTTATATTATTACGGCTTTGATGAAACACCCCTATTTTTTTAAGTCCGTTCTTTTGGTTGACAGAGCTTATTATCATCACTTTGTTTTTCTCTAGACCGTATAAGACAGTGCTTGGCTTTTGATTTGCTTCCTTTAGTACTTGGTTTATGAACAGGATTTTCACGATAAGCCTCCTTGTTAGAAGGTTGAAAGCACTCTGCACATATTTCAATGCAGGCCTTAGGAAGAAGTTTTATATTGGCCTCTTTAACCACAACATCTTTTCTGTGACCGAGAGACACTATGTAGGAGAAAATTGGTGGAATAGAGGTTTCAGTGACTATCAACATAATTAAGTGGTTATTAATCTTGTACCTTGGAGATTGCAGGATGTTTGAGCATGTGTGTAAATCACCAGTCGAAAGCTCTTTCATCCCACGGTGCTTGTGAAAGCATCCTTTGAAGTCATATTCATTGCTATGATATTGTTTAAGTTGTTGATTCAGTAATTGAACATCCTTTTCACTCTGATAATAGATAGAGGGTCTTCTCTCTGCGAATGATGTTGAAGGGATTATGTCTGTTATGATATTAGTGTGTTGTTTGGGACCTATCATTATTCCACCAGTCTCCCATTTCCCCATTCCCCTATGACACTCAACTAGAATCGAAGCGAAAACTTCTACACTTAAAAGTATGCTTTGCATAATTATCACCTTTTATGTTCGGGGGTTCTGTTAGGACAGACCCCCCTTGTTGTGTTCCCCATAATACTAAGTTAGGAAGAAACGTTGGGGTACGAGAGTAGTGTTAGGATTCTGGGCACCCTTTGTTCCGTCATTCTCAGGATCTCTGTCAATAAGACGGCCATCTCTTGTGACACCGACGTTATTCTGTTGCCTTAGCTTTTCAGCTAGCTTGTTAAGATCTACTGCCATTTGCTCACCTCCTTTTTTGTAATTTAGTGTTCTGCTGCAGGCCATTTACCTGTATAGGCAAAGGACTCGATGCAAAAGCACCAAGCAGCAGATAGGTTCCTGATTTCAAGTATTGACATGCTTGAATGATAATAAACAGGGTCCATGAGGCACAGACTCCCATCCTTCCAAACGTGTTTTGCCCCTATTGATTTTACATTTGGCTTTTCCAAAAAAACCTTTGGCATTTTGAATGGAAAATCTTGCGCTTCGATTGATATACTAAATCTTGTTCCAAAGTTATTTGAGATTTCCTCTTTGAAGATCATCTTATTCTGTTTATGCGTGATTCTTGCATTTGTGCTCGATAACATCCTATAAAGCTCTTCCACAGCTCTTTTAGGATATTTAACCCACCACCCACTACCATTTATAGGAAAACCAGATTCATTTAGGAGCGAAAGGTATTTATCTCTGTCTGAGGTTTTGATTTGAAAGAACATTTTCAACCTCTTGGTTAATTCATTATTGTTTTTTCTTGCGTGTTCTGAATTCTCTTACTCTCCTGCATTATGACCTGAAATAACTCATCGACATAATCGCCAGATAGACCATATCTTTTAGCTAGTACCTGCTTACTTTTAATTATCTGGGCTTCTCTCTCAGGTACATAAACAGGCAAGTTTTGCTGCATCTTTATTTTACCAATCTGATTGCAGACCTGCATCCGCCAGGAAAGTAGTTTCATGATCAGCAAATCCAAAAAATTGATCAAACGCCTAAATGTTTTAAATCTAATTTTCCAGTTATCTTCTGACATTGTTAGTACCTGCTTTCGGGTTATGGGTTGTTGTTCTCTGTTTCTGAAGTTCATACAAAGCTTTGTCTATCCCGCAGCCTTCGCAGTCTGGGTCGTGTAAGGTGCAAAAATTGCCAAGGCATTGTTTGATAATTGGATAATTTATTCGTTTTATATGGGGAGTCAGCATTGTGTCCTCTTTTTTGGATTTTGGGTCTTAGTTATGGTTGTGAGATTACCATGTAAAGAAGTGAGACAAAATACCAGCGATATCGCAAATGGAATGGAATATGTTGAAATTCAAGGAAAACAGGAAAGGAGCAAAAATTTTTTATAGCAAGTATATAGCGGAGAGGAATATAGAAACATATTTAAAAATGAGTGATGTAATTATATGAAAATAAAATGGGAAAGAATAAGCTGAAAGAAATAATATTGTGTCAAGGCGGGAAGGATGAACTAGAAGAAATCACTGGGGAGAGATATGAATATATTAAACCAGAGGAAATTAAATCACTTTTTCCTGAATACAAACCTACCCTGTATTCAAGAAATACATTTCCAACTTTTATTGAGATATATACGACTTCTACATCCAGCAGAAAAACATTGAAAAGAGAGATTTACAAAAAAGCTTTAGAATTAAATGCTGATGCAGTAATACATTATAAGCAGAATTTATTCAAAGTTATACACGGTAGTTTGATTGGTTTCGCAGAAGGAACACCTATGAGAAAGAAAAAAGTAAAGGAAAACTACTAAAAATCTAGAAATAGATTACTTGGCCCAAGAAATGAGATCGGGGTGAACTCTTAGACGATAGTGCCTGGGCATTCTAAAAGGCTTAGGGTTTCCGTTTGCAACCAAGTCCTTATCTTTGGGGAGCTTGAGTTTCTTTGCAAGTTCACGATTCAGTCTATAGATTTCACTGATGATAGTTGTGTCGGGAATTTCATAACTTTTTTGTTTCCAAGATGGAACTTTTTCAATAAAATCATCGAAAGATACCCAACCGACCTCAAGGGGATCTTTCAGGCCCCATTCGTTTTTTAATTTTAGAACCATAATAAGGAATAAGTGACTATGAAGAGGAGAGAGTCGTATTGGATGGGAATCGTTAACTATAAGGATAATCCTTGGTTCACCCTTTTGGCCTACCTTAATAGTGGTATTGTATTCAGTGGTGAAGTATTGGTGAATTAGCTGATTTTCCAGAATCGGCTTGGTCTTTATTTCTGGTTTGTGAAGGATATACTCACAATAGAAATAAGTGCTATCCCAAGGAGATATTCCAAACTTATTATTTTCGTCAAAAGGTTTCCAAAATGCTACTGGACGATGTGGGCCTTCGTCAATTACTTGATCGAAGCCTGGGCCATAAATAACCCCATATTCTTTCATAATGCTCCTAGTTATAGCACGTCGTTTAAAAGGGGGTGAAGGATTATATATGTCTTCTGTATTTACTGGAAAAGTTAGCCAAATAAAAAGAGTTTCTATGCTAACAGCTTGTGCCTGTTCAATATTTAACAAAGCAGCGGATTTTGATGAGTAGTACTCTAAAAAGAGACTGTATGAGCCATCTGGCTTCTTTTGGGTAATCCTGTCACAGCAGTAGCGGAAGCGGACTGCTCTTGAGTCGTTAGTAGTTAAAGGTTTTGAAAAGCGAAGATTTATTACAGAACCAACTATAGTAGTGTCATTGGATATAGAAATTTTACCCACATCAGCAATAATTCCGTCTAAGAGAATAGTGCCATTGTACGGATCTTGCTTGTCAGCTTTATTTATCTGATATCCGTAAGAATAGAAGGGCTTGTTGTCCTCGTGCATAAGATCTTTACAGCCGTCGTTAAGTTGTGTGACATGGTATGGAAAATAAATGGATAGTGTGTCCAATAGTCCCTCGTGAGATTGTATAATGAATTCTAATATACAATAACCCTTACCATTTTCCTTAATCCAATAAGATTGATGTAACCATTTTATACTGGCCCGACAGCTCTGTCCTTTTGTTATTGCAGATATACTCATCGGGGGTTATGGCTCCTTTGAAGATATAATTCTAAAATGAATGCTGGGCTGATAACCAGTATGTTTGGTCACCGAAGCAGAAGTAGATTATCAGCGTCACTTCTCAATTAACAATTTCAACTCCATTCATGCCTTTGAACTGTTTGTCGACTATTAGGAGCTTAAGACTGTATTTTTGTGATGTTATGCAATCAACTATTTGACATAATTTATAGATATAATCAAGTGTATTAGGTGGTTACAGCTTTCCACGTGAATTCTTTACAGATTTCCTTTGTCAAACAGGAATCACATCTTTTGCAGTCACCTGAGACCCATGATGGGAAGCAACGCTATTTCCCTTGGTACAGATATTAAATACTCCCTTGAAAAAGTTTTATAATGAACCAATTGTTTTTATTTAGTACAAGACTTGATAAATCCAGCTTCAATTCATTCAAGCCATTACTGTTAACCATTTGCAAAAAAATCACAATTGATTATTTCCTCCAGATTTAATTTTTCTCCACATGACACACTTTTGTCTTAGTAAATCTTTCCCCAAAGGGCTTAAGTGATTTTGGAGGTCTCCAGGGGTTCCGCTCGGTTCCGCTCTCAAAATCATAAACATTTATCTATCCAAAAGCTACGCAAAGCTTCGATCATGGAAAAATTAAATTATAAGGAGGTAATAAAAATGAGAGTGACCTTTTGCAAAACAAAAGCTGGTAATGGCTTTAAAATCGCTGTTGATGACAATTGGCTTTACACCAGTAAAAAGGGCTTACTAAAAGTTCTTTTAGACGAAGCTGAATCTTGCCAGTTTCGGACAATAGATAATTCACCTGAAGGTGGATTTGTAGATCCATTTGAAGATTCACCAATAGATGAATTTGAACAATAGAAGATAACAAGCTTATTCTTTATCTTTTTCTTTCTTTTTCCTTTTTATTCTTATCTGAAAAATAACAAATAGATATTAA
>JAHIHE010000112.1 GCA_018899995.1 Patescibacteria group bacterium
AAACAATTAAGCAATTAAGCAATTAAACAATTAAGCAATATGCCGGAAAAAGATAATTATTTTGAAAATTTGAGGTTAAAAATGGATGAATACGCACATTTTGTTTATAAAATTGCAAGAAGTTTTCCTAAAACGGAAATATATGGAATAACTTCTCAAATACAGAGAGCGACCATTTCCGTGGTTTTAAATTATATAGAAGGTTATGCTAGAAACAAAATATTAGTCAAACAAAATTTTTGGGAGATTTCGTATGGTTCTCTCAAGGAGTCAAAATATCTTTTAAATTTTTGTTATAAGGAAAAATTTATAAGTGAAGAAGATTATAAAAAAAGTTTGGCTATGGCAGAAGAAATTGGAGCGATGTTGTGGAGAGCGATTGAATCTTTAAAGAGAACAAATAATTCATAGTATTTTGTTAAATTGTTAAATTGTTAACTTGATTCCTATGCAACGCATCACTAAAGCAATTTTGCCCGTAGCCGGCTTCGGCACCAGGTTTTTGCCGATTACCAAAGCCCAGCCCAAAGAAATGCTGCCTATTGTGGATAAGCCGATTATTCAGTATTTGGTGGAAGAGGCGGTAAATTCGGGCATTAAAGAGATTATTTTTGTCACAGGCCGCGGAAAACGCTCTATTGAAGACCATTTTGACGATTCTTTTGAGCTTGAGTACAATCTCGTGGAAAAGAACAAGCACGAGCTTTTGAAAGAAATCTACAAAATCCCGCGTTTGGCAAAATTCAGCTATGTCCGCCAGCCCAATCCAATGGGCGACGGCCACGCGATTGCTTGCGCGCGGCATTTGGCAGGCAATAAACCGTGCGCCGTGCTTTTCGGCGATGACATCGTTGATTCGGAAATCCCTTGTTTAAAGCAATTAATCGCTGTTTATGAAAAATACGGCGATCCGGTGTTAGCTCTTGAAAAAGTGCCAAAATCAGAGGTTTCGCGCTACGGAGTGGTTTCCGGAATTGAAGTCGGGCCAAAAACCTATCAAATAAAGACCCTGGTAGAAAAGCCCAAGCCCGAAGAAGCGCTTTCAAACTTGACAATTGTCGGAAAATATATTATAACTTCTGCTATTTTTGACGCGTTAGAAAAGTGCGCGCCTGGGAAAGACGGAGAAATACGCTTGGCAGACGCGTTTAAAGCGGTTTTAGCTGAAAATAAGCCAATTTACGGGCTTGAATTTGAAGGAAAACGTTATGATTGCGGCAGTAAAATCGGGCTTTTAAAGGCAAATATTGATTTTGCGCTGAAACATAAAGATTTAAACGGCGAGTTTAGGGAATACTTGAAAGGGCTGAAGTTGTAGTCAACTAAACAATTTAGCAATTTAACAACTAAACAAAAATACCAAATGTTCAATTACCGGACTGAGTTCTGTTAAATTGTTTAATTGCTTAATTGTTAATTTGAGGCATTTGCCTCTTTTTTATTATGTGTTATAGTTTGAATGTAACTTTACCCCCGCTTTTATAAAAAGAGGGGGGTGAACTGTAACAATACCAAAATACAAGTGTAACAAAACCGCCCAAAATCCGTCTATTATTATGTTAAACACCGATTCAGATAATTCAGACAAATTTGAAATCAAAATAACGGCTATCAACATCACGAGCAAAGAATTTGGCCGCTTTTATGATTTGTATGTTAAAAGAATTTACCGTTTTGCTTACCTGAAAGTCGGCTCGCGGGAAGAAGCCGAAGACCTTACCTCTGAAACATTTTTAAAGGTCTGGGATTATTTTTCCCGAACGCCGAACCGCAAAATCAACAATATCAAAGCGTTTTTTTACCAAGTGGCGAATAATCTGATAACCGATTTTTACCGCAAGAAAAAACTTATTCCTTTTTCACTGGATCAGTTTGATGGCGCCGACAAGCTCGTTGACAGCCAGGCAAGCGAATTTGAAAAAATGGAAAAAGACGAAAAGGTCTCCCGATTAATGTCGGCCATGAAAAATATTCCGGAAAATTATTCCAATATCATAATCTGGTATCATCTGGAAGATCTAAAAATTTCGGAGATCGCGGAAATTCTTAAAAAATCCGAGGGCACAGTGCGCGTGACCATACATCGCGCGCTGAAAGCGCTGAAAAAAGAACTGGAAGTATAATTATTATAAAGATTATATCAAGCAATGAACAAAAGCGAACTCTTAACTAAAATTAAAGGACTGAAACAAATTGAGCCAAGCGATTCTTGGGTTGTTTCAAACAAGTCCTTTATTTTTAAATATATCAAAACGAAAGAAGCGGGAGAAAAAAACGCCTTTGTTTTTGAAACGGGTATTTTAAAAAATTTGGGCAATTTATTCCCGCGCCTGAAAAACAGCGGACTCGCCTCGCTAAAGCCATGGCGAAGCGGACTCGCGGTTTCGGCCGCATCCGCGGCAATGGTTCTGATTTTTGGCGGAAATTTTTTGCTGGCTAAAGCGGACGGAATTTTGCCCGGCGACGCTTTTTATCCTTTTAAGCTTGCGGCGGAAAAAATTCAGCTGTCTTTGACGCTAAACGAGGACAAAAGGGCGGCTTTGACTTTTGAATTTACCGGAAATCGGCTGAACGAATATTACCTTCTCACGGCTGATGGCTCCGAAAACGGCGCTTCCGTCCAAAGCGTAAAAATCGCCGCGGAAAATTTAAAAACCCAGCTTAACGCCGCTTCAACGGAGTTTGAAGATGCGAAGTTGCGACTAAGCCCGGAGAAAAAAGTGGCCATAGCCAAAACAGTGGACAGAAAAACAACCGATTACGCGAAGCGGCTGAAGGATTCGGGCGGCGCGAAAATTTCAAGCAATAAGCCCAACAGCGAAGTGGCGAAAATAATTGATAAGATGGAAGAAGTTAATACCAGCGCGCTTACGGTTTTGGCGACAAACGCCGGCGCGGGCGGTTCCAGCGATTCCAAAGAAGTCGCCGTCAAAGTGGGAGAAAAAATCAAATCGTTGGAAGAAAAAATCGGGCTGATTGAGCAAAAAATTTTGGCGGTGATTGTTGAACAGGAAAAAAATAATCCCGACGCCGCGGACAAAAGCAAAGACAATTTGACATCAACGAAATTAATCAGCGAAGCAAAAGGAATTTTAGAAGAAGCGAAGTCCGCCTTGGCAAATAAAGACCAATCCAAAGCGCTTGAATTAGTCGCAAGCTCTGACCAGATAAGCAAAGTCGCGGAAAAAATAACGGACGCGGCCGCGACAGTAGCGGAAAAAAAGAAAGAAAATGTCGCGCCTACTGCAGCGCCCGCGAAAGAAACTCCAACGGAAATTCCAATCCCGAGTACTCGGGACTCTCAACCAACGGAAACCACAAAAGATACTCAACCAAAGACAGAAGCTAATACCGTTAATACCGCAGTTCCCGCGCCGAAAGCGCCGACAGAAAAGTAATCCTTACTTAGAGGTTGAGCCTCTAAGTAGAATCTTTCTTTTGTTAATTACAGCAGCACTCTAATAACTTGCCAATGCTTCGCGTTGGAAATTCTACTGCGGAGCAATGGCAGTCCTCCTTGGTCGATATTTTCTTTCTTGGGTAAAACCAAAAAAAGAATTGCGGCAGGATTGTTATTATAGCGTTGTAATTATATATATAATTAATTTAATTTAGAAAAACTTAAAAAATGAGTAAAAAACTTCGAATGAAATGTAAAAGAGCGATCGCGGGAATCGTAATGATTACCACGATTGTCTGGCTTTCCGGAGTGATGGCTCTTGTTCCTGTCGTATCAGCCGCGACTATTGTTGACGGCGATGTGGTAAGGAACCCGAGCGCGGCCGGAATGGCTCAATTCGATGTCTATATCGCGAAACTCGTGGGAACCAAGAAATTCAAACGACTTGTTTTAAACCCGCAAGTATTCGCTTCTTACGGACATCTGGAATGGGAAAATGTCAAACTCGTTACCACAGCAGAAATGGATTCTTTAACGACATCCGGATTGGTAAGGGTTGACGGAGACGCGGCGCAAAAAGTCTACGCTTTGGCGCCAAGCGGAGACACGGGAGCAAAATCCTGGGTCAATGTGACAGCAACGCAATTTGTTACCGAAGCGGCCGCTGATCCGGATTCAATCTACACTATCAATAGCGTGGATGTCGGAAACTATACCGCAGTCGCGGATGTAACAACCGTGGCTCAAGTTACTACCTTCTTAACAGCCGGCACTCTGCCGAGCGTGACACCCGTTGTTACCGGCACCTTCACCGCGGCATTAGCCAGCGATAACCCAGCCGCAGGCACATTGGCTTCAGGCTCAGCTTACAACACGATGCTTAAAGTCCTATTCACCAACGGCACTAATGTAGATGTCAATGTTACCGGCATCACTGTTACCAGAACCGGTTTCAGTGTGGATACCAATGTAGCAGGCGTATTAGTAAAAGATTCTGTCGGCGCGAGACACGGCAATGTTTTGACATTGTCCGAAGCCAAAGCGGCATTGAGTTTTGCCTCGGACCCGATTAAAGTCGGAGCCGGAAAAACCGAAACCGTAAGCATCCAGGTTAATCTGGGTTCAACCGCCACCAGCGGAACAATTGGATTTAAGATTAACGCGGTCGCTGATATCACCGCCTCCACTGCCGCAACAGGCACCTTCCCGTTGGTTAGTTCCACTTTCAGCTTGGTTGACGGATCTAATACTCTTGGCGGAGTTTCCGTTCAATCGCAGACTATCTCTACTTCAGTCAGAGCGGTTGATATCGGTGTTACCGGACAGGAAATCGGCAAATTCAAATTTAGCGAAACCAGTTCTAGAGAAGCGGTTAATATCAAAAAAGTTCGCTTCTATAACAATGGCAATACCACGGACGCGGATTTGGCAAATATTGAGCTTTATAACACCAATATCGGAACAAGCTTGGCAAAAGTTGACTCCACCACTAACAAGTATGTAACCTTTGACTTATCAGCTTCGCCGCTGAAATTTGACAAAGGCACAAACAAAACATTGTCAGTAAGGGCGGATGTTGTTAACGGTTCAACCCGAACTGCTCAATTCATCATCCAAAACGATTATGACATTGAAGCAACCGGCGTTGATACCGCAAGCGGAGTTTTAGCGACCGTTGTCGCGTATAGCGATGATGGCGATGTGACTACTTTCCCGGTTGGTTCAACCACCAACTTCAACACGATTTCCATTACTGCAGGAAGCTTAACTGTTTCCAAAGATTCTTCGTCTCCTTCAGGCGACATCGGTCAA
>JAHIHE010000113.1 GCA_018899995.1 Patescibacteria group bacterium
TGGTTATATTGATTTGTCGGATATTGAATATATTTATTCCGGAAATAGTATAGGATTGAATAAAATAAATTCTGGTAATATTTTGATAACTCGGTCGGGAACAGTGGGCATACCGGTTTTAGTGACATCGGAATTTGATAATTTATTAATTTCTGCGGATTTTTTGAAGTTAGTTTTAAACGAAAAATTAGGAAATTTAATAATCAATCCATATTTTATTTATATTTTTTTATCTTCAAAATTGGGAGCATCGCAAGCTCAACGGAAATTAATCGGTGCGTTACAAAAACATATAAATACTGAAGGATTATCATCAATTAAAATTCCCATTCCTTCCCAGTCATTCCAGCAGAAAATTGAAAAGATGGTGAAAGAGACGCAGGAAAAGAGAAAATTGGCTGATGAAAAATATAAGGAGGCGGAAGAAATTTTAAATAAAGAACTGGGGTTGGGGGACTTGGATTTATCCACTCAAAAAACTTTTGAAACAAAATTTTCCGAAGCCGAAGATCGCTTTGATCCGGAATATTATCAGTCAAAATATAAAAAAATAATTTCAAAACTCAAATCTCAAAAATTAGCTTTACTGGGCGAGATAGTAAAAATTAGGAAAGGCGTTGAAGTTGGACACGAAGCTTATGCAAACGAAGGCAGGCCATTTATTCGCGTTCAAGATTTTGACGAAAAAGAGTTAGCTGTTGGTGGAAGCACAAATTATATCAGACCGTATCTATATGAAGAGTTGAAAAAAAATCATAAACCGAATGCCGGCGAAATTATTTTTTCAAAAGACGGCACAGTCGGCCGAGCTTTCGTAATTAGGGAAGATAGCAATGAATTTATTGTCAGTGGCGGTATTTTAATATTAACTCCCCGCGATATTGATAATTATTACTTGTCGTTTGTTTTAAATTCGTTGGCCGTAAAATCCCAGACTATTCGTGAATCAATCGGCGCCATTATTCAGCATTTGAGTATAGATGATGTTAAAAAATTACAAATTCCAATTTTATCTCAATCTCTTCAACAAAAAATTTCTTTTTTAATTCAGCATTCGTTCAAATTACGCCAAGAAGCAAAAGAATTGATAAATAGAGCGAAAAGAGAAGTAGAAAAAATAATTGAAAGAGAATAACCGTATCATTAAACTAAAAATAGCGGAAGAAAATCCGCTATACCCCTAAAAACGACAAAACCCTGTGCGCTATTTACGAGCAACCATTCCGGAAGCCCATGCATAGGGGAATTACTTGTCTTATTTATATAATAGCATATTTTTTGAAGGTGTCACAAGAGAGGTGTGGATAACTCTATGCAACTAAAAATTTACCAAGAAAACGCGATTTTATGGCTTACATATTTTTAGATGAATCCGGCGATCTGGGATTTAAAAAATCATCAAGTAAGTGGTTTTTATTTACTATTGCAATAATGAGCGATGCGCGCGCTTTGGAACGAATAGTCAAAAAGGTCTGGCGATCCCTCAAGAAAAAACATAAGAGATTGGGCGAGCTGCATGCGTCTCGCGAAAAAGATATTACCCGAAAACGGATGCTAAAACAGATAAGCGAAGTTGACGATATTAAAGTCCTCTGCGTGATTTTGAACAAGCAAAAGGTGTATGTGGATTTGCAGAACCAGAAAAACTATCTCTATAACTATACAGCAAACATTATCCTTGACCGGTTACATAACAAAGAGATGTTGAAACTTAAAGAACCAATCAATCTATTTATTGATCGCAAAGATACCAAAAAGCGACTGAGAGAGAATTTTATCCGTTACCTTACCGACTCAATGAAAAAGAGGCGCGACGGATCGTTTACTATAGAATTGCATTCATCTCACGAGAACAAATCCCTCCAAGCAGTTGACTTTATATCGTGGGCGATATTCCGCAAGTATGAGCAGGGTGATTATGAATTTTATGAGATTATTAAAAATAAAATCGTGGATGAAAGATTGTTATTCCCATAAAATAAAAAAGCCCCTCGCTTTAACGAGCAACCATCCGGAAGCCCAACGCGAGAGGTCTTACTTTTGTTTTAATGATAACAGAATTAAATAAGGTGTCAATAGAAAGGTGTGGATAACTTTATGCAGCTAAAAATTTACCAAGATTTAAAAATTTTTAAAAAAATTTTGACAAGGAGCTGTCTTGACTAAATATGGATATTTCAATTATAATTATAAATTATAAAACCCCGGAAATTCTCAACCTGTGCATCAGATCGCTTAAAGCAACGGTTGCCAATATTGATTATGAAATAATCGCCGTGGATATTGAGTCGGACTACAAGACGGAATATTTAATCCGCGAAAGCTTTCCGGGCGCGGTATTTATTCCGACGCGTGAGAATGCGGGGTATTCAAAGGCTGTAAATTTAGCGATTAGAAACTCCGATCCCAGAAGCAAATACCTTTTTGTGCTTAATGCGGACATCATCGCCAAAGAACAAGCGGTCAACAAGCTTTTTGGGTTTATGGAGCGCAATCAGGATGTCGGAATTTCCGGTCCGCAGCTTTTAAATTTTGACAATAGCGTGCAGGATTCATGCTTCAAATTCTATACGCCGAAAATCATTTTGTACCGCCGCACTTTTTTCAGAAACTTTTCCTTTTCCAAAAAATTATTAGACGACTTTTTGATGAAAAACCGCGATCATAACCTTACTCAACCGGTGGAATGGCTTATGGGCTCCGCCTTATTTGTCAGAAGAAGCGCTTTAGAGAAAGCGGGAATGATGGACGAGCGGTTTTTTATGTATTTTGAAGATGTGGATTGGTGCAGAAGATTCTGGAAGAGCGGCCGCAGAGTAATTTATTTTCCCGAAGCAAAAATGGCGCATTACCACGGCAAACAAAGCACTGAATCAAAAAAATACGCGCTAATCCATATTATCAGCGCGATAAAATACTTCATAAAATACTTCGGAAAACCTCTGCCTAAAATACATTAATGCGCTGTTAATTTAATTCTATTGGTTAAACATATCCATAAATGCTTTAAATTTAAATAATTTTTAGCAAGTACTAAAAGGTAAATTTAAATTAAAGGCGCATTAAACATCTAAAATGAAAAACAAAGTAATAAAATATTTTTTCTTCTCGCTGTTAATTTTAATTGTTTTCAGCTACGGAGTATATTATGGAGTAAAACGGCTTCCTCTTCCTTTTAATATCCGGTACGAAGTAATAAATGAAAATCTGGGCAAGCCCAAGGATTTGGATTTTAGCTTATTTTGGGACGCTTGGCGGGCCGTGGAGCAAAAGCATCTTGAAAAACCGGACAGAACAAAAATGCTTTATGGAGCAATTTCCGGAATGGTAAAGTCTCTGGGCGATCCTTATACGGTCTTTTTTGATCCGAACGAAACCCAAAAATTTTCCAGCGACTTAAGAGGAGTCTTTGAGGGAATCGGCGCGGAGATAGGCATCAAAAAAGGCGCGCTTACGATTATCGCTCCGCTTATCAAATCTCCCGCGGAAAGAGCTGGAATACGAGCCGGCGATAAAATTTTAAAAATTGACAATACTCTTACCGGCGACTTGACGATTGACGAAGCTGTAAATCTTATTCGCGGCACGAAAGGAACCACTGTTACTCTGACAATTGCGCGCGGCGCCGAAGAAAAATCCCGTGAAATTAAAGTTATTCGCGAAACAATAGTCGTGAAAAGCGCGGAATGGAAGATGGAAGCGGCCGGCGAAGAAAAAATTGCCGTGATCAAAATTTCGAGATTCGCGGAGGATACTGCCGGAGAGATCAACCTTGCCGCCAATGAAATACTCAAATCCGATGCTAAAGGAATTATCTTAGACCTGCGCAACAATCCCGGCGGTTATCTTGAATCGGCCGTGGATGTCGCCAGTATTTTTATACCCGCGAATAAAATCGCGGTAATAGAAAATTTTCAGGACGGGAAAAAGAAGAATTATTTAACCCGCGGGGGGGACAAATTGAGCAATTTGCCTGTTGTTGTTTTGATAAACGAGGGGAGCGCTTCGGCCGCGGAAATTCTGGCCGGAGCTTTGCGCGACAACCGGCAAATAAAATTAGTGGGAGAGAAAACATTCGGCAAGGGTTCGGTGCAGGAGCTGGAGAATTTAAAAAACGGCTCAAGCATTAAAATCACTATTGCGGAGTGGCTGACTTCTTCGGGAAAAAATATTAATAAAGAAGGCCTTAAGCCGGATATTGAAGTCGCGCTTGCGGATGAAGATTTTGAGGCGAAAAAAGATCCGCAGCTTGACGAAGCGCTAAAATTATTGAGGCGGCAATAATAACCCCGTGTCCTTGAAAAAAAGTAAAAGATGTTCTATTATTAAGATTAGGACTTTCGCGTTTGGTGTCATTGCGAGCGTAAGCGAAGCAATCTCAAGGTGTAAAGCTATATAAACACAAGATTGCTTCGTCGTTGCTACTCCTCGCAATGACAGCGGGAGCAGTCAAACGCGAAGGTCCTAAAGATATTAAAAAAACTCCGAATTGTTTACCCCCACACCTATCAAGCGTTGCGCCTTTGACGCAAGAATTCAAGACGCTTGATAGGTGTGGGGGCTTATACGGTCGTTTAACACAAAAGTATGAAAGTAATTTTAATCAAAGATGTTCCAAATTTAGGCAAAGCGGGCGACACAAAGGAAGTGGCTGACGGATACGCCCGCAATTTTTTGTTTTCCAATAATTTGGCGGAAGTCGCCACCGGAGCCGCGATTAAAAAAAACGAGCTGCAAAAGACGCTTTTGGCGCAAAAAGCCGAAGAAAACCTTAAAAAATATCAGGAATTAGCCGATTCGCTGGAGGTCGCAACCATTACAATCAAAGCTAAGGCGAATGAGGACGGAAAACTGTTCGGCTCAATAACTCCGGAAATTATTCTAAACTCGCTAAAAACGCAAAAAATCAATATCGGAAAAAACGGCGCTGGCGTGAAAGCCGAACATATTAAAGAAATAGGGGAATATAAAATAACAATTAATCTGCCGCACGGACTTGAGTCGCGGGTTAATCTAATCGTGGAAAGAGAATGAAACCAACTTAACAATTTAACAATTTAACAACTAAACATCTTAACAAATAAACAACCCAATATATTTGTTTAATTGCTATATTGTTTAATTGCTTATCTGGGTTTTATGACGAAATTTATATTTGTGGCCGGAGGGGTAATGAGCGGAGTTGGCAAAGGCGTCGCCACCGCGTCTATCGGAAAAATTTTGCAGAGCAAGGGTTTTAAAGTGACGGCGATAAAAATTGATCCGTATATTAACATAGACGCGGGAACCATAAGACCCACCGAACATGGCGAAGTTTTCGTGACCGAAGACGGAACAGAGTGCGATCAGGACATCGGCAACTA
The DNA here is from genome assembly GCA_018899995.1 of Patescibacteria group bacterium. Taxonomy (GTDB): domain Bacteria; phylum Patescibacteriota; class Minisyncoccia; order JAHIHE01; family JAHIHE01; genus JAHIHE01. Next base: position 5,364 of record JAHIHE010000113.1, read on the forward strand.
TGAAAGATTTTTAGACACCAACATCTACGACACCAACTACATCACCACTGGCCGGGTTTATTTGCATGTTATTCAAAAAGAAAGAAACCTTGAGTACGAAGGAGAGGATGTTGAGGTGGTGCCGCATATCCCGCAGGAAGTGATTCGCCGCATTGAAAAAGTCGCCGATGACACGAAGGTTGATTTTGTCTTAGTGGAAATCGGCGGCACGGTGGGCGAATACCAAAATATCCTTTTTTTGGAAGCCGCGCGAATGATGAAATTGGCCGCGCCAGATGATGTTTTATTCGTGCTCGTAAGCTATTTGCCGATTCCCAGTATGATCGGCGAAATGAAAACCAAGCCCACGCAATACGCGACGAGGACTTTGAATTCAGCCGGCATACAGCCAGACATTATTATCTGCCGCTCCGAAAAGCCGATGGACGAGCCGCGCAAAAAAAGAATCGCTATGTTTTGCAATATTGCGGAAGAAGACGCGATTTCCGCTCCGGATATTAAATATATTTACGAAAATCCGCTCAATTTTGAAAAGGAGGATCTTGGCAATAAAATTCTCAAAAAACTCGGGTTAAAGAGCAGGAAGAAGGATTTGAGCGATTGGCGGAAATTGGTCGCTAAAATAAGCCGAATCAAAAAAAGGGTTAGAATCGGCATTGTCGGAAAATATTTCAACACCGGCGACTTTTTGCTTTCTGACGCCTATATTTCCGTTATTGAAGCCATAAAGCACGCGTCGTGGCTAAACAACCGGATTCCGGAAATCACATGGCTTAATTCCGAGGACTACCCCAAAAATCCTGCGCGGCTTAAAGAACTAAAAAAGCTTGATGGCATAATCGTGCCCGGCGGATTCGGCGAAAGGGGGGTGGAAGGAAAAGTCAGGACAATTGAATTCGCTCGGAAAAACAAAATTCCTTTTTTGGGTTTATGCTACGGGATGCAAATCGCCTGCATAGAATACGCGAGAAATGTCTGCGGATTAAAAAAAGCGAATACTACGGAAATTGACAAAAATACGCCGCATCCTGTGATTGATATTATGCCGGAACAAAAAAAGAATTTGCGCGATAAAAATTATGGCGCGACTATGCGGCTCGGCGCGTATCCGGCAAGCGTCAAAAAAGGAACAATCGCGCGCGGCGCTTACAAAAAGTCGCCAATTTCAGAAAGGCATAGGCACCGCTGGGAAGTAAATCCCGATTATATCAAAATCCTCGCAGAAAAAGGCATGGTTTTCTCGGGCAAATCCCCGGACGGAAGATTGATGGAAATAGCCGAATTGCCCCGCAGAGTCCATCCGTTTTTTATCGGCACGCAATTCCACCCCGAATTTAAATCGCGCCCGCTTAAACCGCATCCGTTGTTTGCCGAATTTATCAAAGCGGCGATTCACCCTGTTAAATAATCCCGAATTCTCGGAATTCCCGCAGAGCGGGATTTCACGGGGTAAAAAATGCTTAAAAAATATTTGTTTCCGCAAAAATTAGAAAAACGGCAAGCTGAAAAGCAATATCGTTTTTCTTTAATCCTTCATTGATTTTTAGTGAAAATTAGAGTATGAAGTCATCTCAAAACTCAATTTTCCTTTAATACAAAAGCTTTAAGTAATGTTTGATAAAATATACTCGGATAAAAGCTCTATAAGATTTCTGCGTTTTTTCCAGCATTCTGTCTAA
>JAHIHE010000114.1 GCA_018899995.1 Patescibacteria group bacterium
TGGATACCGAATTTAATATTGCCTGCGGTCCATTCCATACTCCCATTATTTCCGGGGTAAAAGAAAAAGACTGCTATCATCCCGATAATTATGACTTGAAGCTTAGAGGTCCGATTTCGATAAGAAATTCCTTGGCGCAATCTCTTAATATTCCGGCGGTAAAAGCTTTTTATTTGGCCGGGATCAATGATAGCATCGAGCTGGCTAATAATGCCGGGATAACGAGTTTGAAAAAAGAAGATAATTATGGCTTGGCTCTTGTTTTGGGCGGCGGGGGAGTTAAATTGCTGGAAGAAACTGCCGCTTATGGAGTTTTTGCCAACGACGGAATAAAAAAAGATCTTAAAATGGTTTTAAAAGTTGTTTCGGGCGATGGCGCTGTTTTAGAAGATAATACTATTGATAAGCCCGGCAATGAGGTTTTGGATAAAAATATTGCCAGAGAAATTACAGACGTGCTTAGCGATAATGCGGCGCGAACCCCGATGTTTGGCGCCGCAAGCCCTCTTTATTTTCCTAATCGTCCCGTGGCGGCTAAAACAGGAACGGCTAATGATTATCGCGCCGCTTGGACGGTTGGCTATACTCCGAGTTTGGTTGCCGGAGTTTGGGCGGGAAATAATGATAATTCCGCGATGAATCGCGCGGGCGGCGTTTCAGCCGCCGCTCCGATTTGGCGCGATTTTATGGATCGCGCGCTGAAGGATGCTCCAATAGAGCAGTTTACCAAGCCTGAAATTAAGGAAACAGGCAAGGGAATGCTGGATGGGAAATATGACGGAGGGGTGACGCTAAAAATTGACAAGGCTTGCGGGGATAAATTAGCCAAAAGCGATATATCTCCCGAAAGAATAGAAGAAAGAACATACAAGCTCGCCCATAATATATTGTTTTATGTCAATAAAGAAGAGCCCCTTGGCGCGGTTCCGGATAATCCCCAATTAGATCCGATGTATATGAATTGGGAAAATCCTGTTTGGGAGTGGGCTTCCAGCAATGGCTACAAAAATGAAATTCCTCCAACTGAATATTGCGAGGTTCCTGATTTTGAAAAAGCAAAAGTTTCCATCATCGCGCCTTTTAACAATGAAACGATCAGGCCAATGGCAAGTGGAGGTTCTTCCGGTTTTAATTTGAAAATCGAGGCGAGTATTTATTCCTTGGCGGGAATTAATCAGGTTAATTTCTTTTTTGATGATAATTTGATTGGCACGCGGTCCAGCGCGCCGTGGGAGGTAAGCTTAGCGCTGAATAAAAACAGCCAGAATGGCAATCATAAAATTTCCGTAAAAGTTTTCGACAAGTCAAATGTTGAAGCTTCCGACGCTATTAATGTGGTTTTTGATATTGATTTTACTAGTCCCGAAGTTTTAATGAAAGTGCCGATTTGCGGAAGGTTTGATTGTTTCTTGGGCGCGACAGCCGCGGATAGCGGAAGCGGCATTGGAAGCGTGGATTTTTATTATCAAAAAACCGGAACAAGTTTAGTTCAAGGAATTGTTGTTATGCCGATCGTGGATGGCGCTTTGTATCAAATAGTTTGGCCGATTGATATGCTGGAAAAAACATCTTATGAAGTTTGGGCAAAAGCGATCGATAAGCGGGGCAATGAAGCGGCGAGCGGGAAAAAGAACGTACAAGTTAAATAAAGTTTTGGCTTACTAAACGAGTTGGTATTTTATTTTTTCTCAAAAGACCCTCGGCAGTTACAATTATTTAATAAGATATTTAGATTAGCCTCGTTCAAATTTTATCGCCTTCTGGCACTATAAACAAAAATTTTTATTTAAGGCGATAAAATGTGCTTTTGAGAAAAAATAAAATACCAACTCGTTGCTAGTTTGTTGTTATGAGTAATAAAAATCAGCCAATAAAAGTTAGGCTGATTTTTTTGCAAAAAAGGAGGCTCGGAGCGGACGAGCCAAATTGTATAAAATTTTTATGTTTTCTGTTTTTTACGGTAAAAACTTAAAAGATATAGACTTGACCAGCAAATTAATTTGCCGGAACTATCTTTTATCGGTTCCCCCGATGAATTTATTTCGTAAATATTTCCTTTTTTAAATTCTCCGTCAATTTTTGCCTGTAAAAGAACAAGCATTCTTGTTTTTGTGTCTGCAGTCGTTGGTATTAGAAGTCTTGCTTCCTGTAAGATTTCGCCTGGTTGCGGAGCGTTCTCGTTTTTTTCAAACGGGTATACTGTTTCTAATGGAATATTTTTTCCTCCTTTTGCCTATTAAAATTATAGCATATTTTTAGCGCGAAACCTAAAAAAAGTTATCCCCAAAACCATTTTAACATTTTAGCATACTAATATTTTAACATTAAAACAAGCGGGAATTTTTTAACGGGGTTTAAAAAATTTCATTAATTTTTCCACAGGCAGGGTATTGATAACATCTTTTTTTTCCAGCCAGCCGCGGCGCGCTTGGCTGATGCCGTATTCCATATAAGGCAGCGAAGCTATTGAGTGCGAGTCGGTGTTGATTATCATTCGGACGTCGGCTTTTTTGGCTTTTCGGATATTAGTATCTTTAAGGTCGAGCCGGTCCGGATAAGAATTAATTTCAAGAATTGTTTCGGCGGCTTTGGCCGCCACGAGGATTTTATCGAAATCAATCAGATACTCGTCTCTTTTTTGGATCAGCCGTCCTGTCGGGTGGGAAATTATATCCACGTTTGGATTTTTTATGGCTCTGATTATTCGCTCGGTCATTTTTTCTTTTGGCATTTTGAAATTTGAATGAACCCCGGCAATAACATAGTCCAATTTTGCCAATGCCTCGTCTTTTATATCCAGCGATCCGTCGGCTAAAATATTCGCCTCGCATCCTTGTAAAATTCTAAATTTTTTGATTTGGCATTTGTCTGGCTTTGCCAAATCTCGCGTAGCGAGAGATTTTGGATTTGATTTGGCATTTGGATTTTGAAATTTGGCATTTAATTTTTTTATCTCTTCCCTTTGTTGAGCTAACTGTTTTTCATCAAGTCCGCGCTCAATTTTTAAAAACTTTGTATGGTCTGAAATGCCGATATATTCATACCCCATGGATATGGCGGCATTGGCTATTTCTTCGATTGAGTTTTTGGCTGTTCCCCATGAAGAATGGCAATGCAAATCGCCTTTAATATCGCCGTAGCCGACAAGAAACGGAAGGGATTTTTTTTGGGCCGCTTCGATTTCCCCTTGGTTTTCACGCAGTTCCGGCGGAATCCATTGAAGGCCGAGTGTTTTGTAAATATCTTTTTCGTTTTTACTTGGCAGCATTTTGGACTTGCGCCCGCCTGCGGCGGATCCGCCGGGGGCGGAGAAAATTCCGTACTCGTTCAGTTTCAATCCTTTTTCAATGGCGATTTTCCGCAAAACAATATTATGCTCTTTTGATCCGGTAAAGTATTGCAAAGCCGCTCCGTAGGATTTTTCCGGCACAACCCGGATATCCATGTCAAAGCCGTACTTCGTTCTTACCGAAGATTTGGTTTTTCCCTTGTTCCAGATTTTAATCACTTCCGGCAGGGAAACAAAA
>JAHIHE010000115.1 GCA_018899995.1 Patescibacteria group bacterium
AAAGCGGTTATCGCCATGATTTTAATCGCTTATATTCAGCCGTTTGAAGACGGCAACAAAAGAACCAGCCGGCTTACGGGCAACGCCATTTTAATGGCGCACGATATTTGCCCTCTGTCGTATCGGAATATGGACGAAGTGGAATATAAAAAAGCGGTTATTCTTTTCTACGAGCAAAATAACATCGGCTATTTCAAGAAATTGTTTATAGAGCAATTTGAATTCGCTGTGAAGAATTATTTTAGGATTTAAGTCATATTTAGCGGAGTGATTTATCGGATAGTGATATGCGATAATCTCCGCTATTTTTTTGACAAATTGTTTAATAAATTAGCTATTTACTTTTTCCCGCAGTTGCTGTAAACTTAAAATATAAAACTCTAAATTTGCGGATGATAATTATATGAAAGTAGCTAAAAATAAAGTAAAAGCAATCAAAAAATTCGTGTGTTTTGGCGGCGGAAATGCGGTGCCGAAACTTTTACTCGAATCGCTCAAAAAATATCCCGTAAGAATTACGGGAGTTACTTCAATGGTGGATAATGGCGGGTCAGCCGGGCAATTGAGAGAAGATTTTAATGTTTTGCCGCCTGGAGATATCAGGCGGCATATTTTGGCTTTATCTGATGCTCCGCAATGGAAAAAAGATCTTTGGGTTTTCAGGTTTGGCCACGAAGTTTTTGACGGCGGACACAAAGGACATGTTTTTGCTAATGCTTTTATAGCAGGTTTGGAAAATATTTTAAAGGATTATGGAAAAGCGTTGGATGTGATGCACGAATTTATGGAAGTAAGCAAGAAACATAAAGCTCTTCCAGCGACCGTTGAAAAAACCCAGATTTACGCCGAATTGGAAAACGGAGAAACCGTGAAAGGCGAAGATGAAATAGATGTTCCAATTAAGCATGATCCGAAATTAAAAATCAAAAAAGTTTTTTTGAAGCCGAAAGCAAAAGCTTATCCGCAGGTATTAAAAGCCATAGCCGAAGCTGACGCAATCACCATCGGACCCGGCGATTTATATTCATCGTCTATTCCTTGTATTTTAATGGAAGGAATGGCCGATGCGCTTTGCAAGACAAAAGCAAAGAAAATTTTTGTGGTGAATGCTATGACCAAGCTCTGCGAAACCAATGATTATTCTGTGATGGATTTTGCCAAAGAAGTGGAAAAATATATGGGTTGCCCGTTGGACTATGTGATTTACAACACGGAAATTCCGAATAAAAAGAGAATAGAGGAATACAAAAAAGAAGAGCCAAGCGTGATTGAAATGGTAAAAATTAACCCTTCAATAAACTCAGGGCGAGCTGGCAAGAAATTCATCGGCGCAAAAATTTTAACCAAAGAAGGCGCGATAGTTTACGATCCGGAAAAATTGGTAAAGACGATAATGTCGCTAATTTAATAAATTTTATTCTATGCAAGCCCCGTTAGAAATATAAATAGCGGGGTTATTGCCAAAAATATGGACAAAAAATTTCTAACGGGGCAAGCAATTTTATTAGCCGCCGGCGAGTCGTCTCGTTTCTGGCCTTTGTCGGAAAAAAGGCACAAATCGCTTATCAAAATAATGGGAAAATCGCTCATAGAATGGACCATTGAGGCGGCGGCGAAAGCAGGAATTAAAGATATAATTATTATTCAATCGCCGAATACTCAAATAGAAAAATATTTAGGCGACGGCGGGCTTTTTGGCGTGAAACTTTCTTACTTGGTTCAAAAAGAAGCAAAAGGAATGGGCGATGCGGTTATGCAAGCGGAATCTTTGATTAAGGATTCGTTTTTTGTTTTGAATCCGTATAATTTTAACGCGGATAAATTTTTGAAATTAATGATTGCCAAACAAAAAGAGACAAAGACCGAAATGGTTTTATTGGGAGCAAGAACAGACAAGCCGTGGAATTATGGAATGCTAAAATTGGAAAAAGACAAAGTTTTGGCAATTGTGGAAAAACCAGTGCCCGAAGAAGCGCCATCAGATATAAAAGCGACAAATATTTATCTTTTGCCGAAAAATTTTTTCAGTTATTATCGTCGTGTAAAAGAGCATACCTACGCCTACGAAGACGCGCTTGCACTTTATATGAAAGAACAAGACGCGCGAGTGGTTATCGCGAGTGAAGGTACTCCGAGTTTGAAATATCCATGGGATTTGTTTAAAACAAACCAGCTGATGATGGACGCTTTGATTAAGAAACCGAAGATAGCCAAAAACGCCAAGATAGCCAAAAACGCCAAGATTGACGGTTTGGTTTGGATTGAGGAAAATTGCGTTATTTTTGAACACGCGGTTATAAAAGGGCCCTGCTATATCGGCCGCGGATGCACTATCGGCAACAATACGCTTATAAGAAAATATACGAATTTGGAAGACGGTGTCATTATTGGAGCCAATGCCGAAGTAACAAGGTCAATTTTTCAAGCAAACAGCCATACGCATTCGGGTTATTTCGGAGATTCGATTATAGGAGAAAACGTCAGAATCGGCGCCGGCACTATCACGGCAAATGTAAGAACCGACCGTCGGGAAATCCAGCCTGTGGTTAAAGGGAAGAAAGTGGAGACAAAATTAACGGCGCTTGGCGCGATTATCGGCGACGGAGCGCATTTGGGAATTGCGGTAAATCTGATGCCCGGGGTATTGGTTGGAGTAAACACGAAAATTGGGCCGAATACTTTAGTGCGTGAGAATGTTCCCAGTGATACGCTGTGCTATACGGAATTCAAAAATGTGGTCAAAAAGAGCGTAAAACCGGATAAAAACAACCTAAACCCTGGGGCAAGATAGACATTATGTTTAAAGCCATAATTTTTGACGCGGACGGGACATTGTATAATGTAAAAACCAAACGCGCTTATTCTTTAGCCGCTGATTTTTTATTCCGAAAAACCGGAATTCCGGCGGAGACGATAAACATGGAATGGAAAAAAACCGTGGATGAAATAAAATCGTCAGCCGAAGACGCGGCCGAGCCGCAAAAGCGGCAAAGAAAATACGCTTTAGAAAAAACGCTTTTACGGCTCGGCGTGGGAAAAGAAAAGATTGATTCTTTAACCCAAGAAACACTTGATATTTTCTGGGGCGCCGTAATTTACGATTTAGAAATTTTTCCCGAAGTTGCAAAAACGCTGGAAAGTCTCGCGAAAAAATATGTTATTGCCATTACCAGCGAAGAATTCAGAGGAAATTTAATTTTAAAGCTCAATCGCGCTTTTGGCGACTGGGAAAAATATTTTAAAATTTTAATCACGCCTGAAATAACCGGAACAATGAAACCGTCTGAAAAGTATTATCTGAAGGCGATGGAAAAGTTAAAACTGAGTCCGGAAGAAATTCTGGTGGTTGGCGATTCGGACGAGCGGGATCTTCTGCCGGCAAAAAAACTGGGAATTAAAACGATAAAAATTTCTCCATGCGAATTTTCAAAATTGACAGAAATAATCCCGACCATCGGGCGATAAAATCGGCGGCGCGAGTTATAAAAAGCGGAGGAGTGGTTATTTATCCCACAGACACTATTTACGGATTGGGGGCGAACGCGCTGAACAAGAGCGCGACACAAAAAGTATTTGCTGTCAAAGGGCGCAAAAAAACAAAACCGCTTTCAATTGTGGTTATGGACATTAAAATGGCAAAAAAATATTGCCGCGTTAATAAAATTCAGCAAGAGATTTTCAGCGCGCTTTTGCCCGGCCCCTTTACGCTGATTTTGCCGAAAAAGGCCAACGCCAAAATTTTTGCCGGAGACGGAAAAACTTTGGCAATCAGAATTCCGAACTCAAGAATCACTCAAGAACTCGCGGATTATCTAAAAATTCCTTTTACCGCGACAAGCGCCAACATTTCCGGGCTTCCGGGAAGCGGCGATATTAAAAAAGTTTTAAAACAGCTTGGCATTAACAGAAAAAAACCAAACCTGTCCCGACTGCTCGGGATTAGTTTGGTACTTGACGCGGGAAACCTGCCAAAAAGAAAGCCGTCAACCATAATTGATTTAAGCGGAAAAGAGCCGAAAGTTATCCGGAAATAACGGGAAAAAAGAGTTTTTGGTATAATAAAAGTAGTTCATAAAGTTATAAAGTTTGTAAAGTTCATAAAGTAAAAAGCCAGCCGATTTTAAAAACTTTAAGACTTTATAACTTTACGAACTTGATGAACTATTTTGGTGCCGAGGGAGAGAGTCGCCCCGCGATGAACGTTTACCCCGTGTTTATCATGGGGCGGGGCGCCATGCCTTGTGATAAACACAGGGCGGGGGTTTACTTGTCCCGGGTTTATTCCGGGATTCCGTGGCGAACATTGTAATTCTCGTGGTGGGCAAGGAGGGAGTTGAACCCTCATGAGCGTAAGCTCGTACGATTTTGAGTCGTATGCGTCTGCCAATTCCGCCACATGCCCTTTATTTAGGTAAGGTAAATCTGTCCGTTTCAGCACCGCGGCTTTTCGGCAAATCAGCAAAATATCTTAAATAATAGCTAAAAAAATATATTTCGTCAATAATCAGAATGTGGTATAATATTACCGGAGTTGGAAATTAGCTATGGCTAAAATAATCGGCATTGTCAATCAAAAAGGCGGAGTAGGCAAAACCACAACCGCGGTTAACCTCGGCGCTTATTTGGCCGCAAACGGAAAGTATGTCTTACTTGTTGATTTGGACCCGCAAGCCAATGCTTCAAGCGGATTGGGAATCAAAGTAAAAAAAGGCGAGTCATCGCTTTACGAGGTCTTAACGGCTAACGCCCGGGTTGAGGCGGTCGTAAGAAAGACGGCAATTTTCGGCTATGATATTATTCCCTCCACTCCGGATTTGGCTGGCGCCGCGGTAGAGCTGGTAGGCAGAGAAAATCGCGAATTCGCCTTGTATAATCTTTTGCGCAACATAAGGAATTCCTACGACTATATCCTGATTGATTCGCCGCCAAGTTTGGGAGTGCTTACCATAAACGGTTTAGTGGCGACCGAGCATTTGCTCATTCCCATTCAATGCGAATATTACGCCCTTGAAGGGCTGGGACAATTACTGAAAACCGTGGAACTGGTTAGGGAAAATATCAGCCACCCCCTTGAAATTATGGGGCTTGTTTTAACCATGCACGACAAGAGGAATTTGCTTTCAAGGCAGGTGGAAAAAGAAGTGCGCAGAAATTTTTCCGGAAAAGTGTTTGAAACCATAATTTCCCGAAACGTGGAACTGGCCGAAGCCCCCTCGCACGCCAAACCGATACTTCTTTACAAGCCGAACTCGGTTGGCGCGAGAAATTACGGAAATTTGGCAAAAGAAATTATCGCGATGGAAAAGAAGATAGAGCATCCGGCATTTACGGTATAGTTCATAAAGTTTATCAAGTTTGTAAAGTTCATAAAGTTATCGGATATGAAAATTGAAAAGTTTGAAGACATTATTGCTTGGCAGAAAGCCAAAAAGTTAACTATATTGATTCATGCGCAGCTTAAAAATTGCAGAGATTTTAGTTTTAGAGATCAAATTCAACGCGCGGTTATATCCATCATGAATAATATTGCTGAAGGTTTCGAGAGAAGAACTAACAAAGAACTAAAAAATTTTCTGTTTATCGCCAAAGGTTCTTGCGGTGAAACCAGATCAATGCTTTATTTAGCATTACAGCTTGGTTATATAAACAAAGAACAATTTAAAAATAACTATGATTTATCTGTTGAAATTTCAAAAATAATTTCTGGGTTGATTAAAACTCTATAGAAGTTCATAAGGTTCTTAAAGTTTATCAAGTTCATAAAGTAAAATGCAATGAATTTATATTTATTTGCTTGCTTTACGAACTTTATAACTTTATAACTTTATAACTTTATAAACTAACTTCTATGTCCAAAATTGCTCTCGGACGCGGACTTGGTTCGCTTATTCCGCAAAAACCCGGCCCAAAAAA
>JAHIHE010000116.1 GCA_018899995.1 Patescibacteria group bacterium
AATAAAAAATTTTAAGATTACACTTATGAATGAAAGACCAAAAGTCGGAGTTGGAGTAATTGTTATTAGAAACGGAAAAATCCTCCTGGGTAAAAGAAAGAACGCGCATGGCGAAGGAGCATGGTGCTACCCTGGCGGCCATTTGGAATATGGCGAATCATGGGAAGAATGTTCTCGACGTGAAGTTATGGAAGAAGCCGGCATTGAAATTGGAAACATTCGATTTGGCATAGCTACCAATGATATTTTTGAAGACGAGCAAAAGCATTACATCACAATTTGCATGATAGTGGATTTTACCTCCGGCGTGATTAAAGTAATGGAACCTGATAAATGTGAGAAGTGGGGCTGGTTTGAATGGGATAAATTACCCCAACCCCTTTTCTTGACAATAATCAACCAAATAAAAGTAGGGTTTAATCCATTGAATCCGTCTTAAAAAATTTTTATATTAAATATAAATAAAATATGAATTTAATCAGCAAGAAAATCTCATGTGTTTTTAGTCGCTTTCAGACTTCATATAATAATCGCTTTTTCCCAAATTTGACCCCGTTAGAAATCCAGCCAGTTCCTGCAAATTACGCGAAGTTATCAAGCAAAGCGGCTTCGCCTCACAACCATTCTTAATAGTAAGCACTGCTTTAGACTTCTAACGGGGTTGACATATCCTTGTCAGCGCGGTATTATTTAATCATAGAAACTAAATAAAATTATGCGTAAAATTGATTTAAAAAATGTGGTTTGGAAAGAAGGCAAATACTATGTTTCGTGGAATTTAAACACGGGAATTTCCAGTTTTGGCGATACTAAAAAAGAAGCCGTTGCGTCTCTTTTGGAAGCACTGGAATTATATTTTGAAGATATGCCTCTTTCAAAAGCAACTAAGGTTGAACGATTAGATATTGTTCCGCTTGTTTTTAAACATGCCTAAACCGATAAAACTAAAAACTGTCATAAAAATCCTTAAAGAAAAGGGTTTCTTTTTTGTTTCACAGAAAGGTTCTCATGGAAAATTCAGGAAACCCGGCAATCAGACCCGCACTGTTGTTGTAAAAATGGCCAAAAAGGAAATACCATACGGAACATTTCAGTCAATTTTGCTGCATTATGGATTAGATGAATGCGATTTTATGACTGTGAAAACTATTATAACAGTCCCGAGCATTCGGGACTGTTATAATTTAGATAAAAAGTGCTATCAAAAATAGCCAAGTCAAAAAATATAAAAGGAGATGCCAGCGACTTGACAAGATTTGAAAATAAGGTGTAAGATTAAATCGTGGGACCAGACCTAAGCTTGATAACTCACGAGCCGGTGCCATTGGCCTATATGGTTGGTCTTATCCAACGGACGGCGCCTAATGGCCAAAAGCGCTGTGGCGGCGGGCAGTACCTGCCCGCTGGTAGAAAAACTACTGCACTCTTTGCAAGGAACTAGAAGCTTGCGCTTGTCCCACACAATGTTCATTACAACACAATAATAAAAGGAAGTGAAAAAGTGACAGAAATTAATAGGATAGTTCTAAAACAGACAGCTCTATATGATTTCAAAAATGTAAATGCCACAATCCTGGGGGAAAATATTTTTTCTTATCGCAAGGTAAAAATTCCGAAAAAAAGAGGGTATCGCACTATTTTCATTCCGGATCCGGAACTCATGCGGATTCAAAGAATAATTTTGCGTTTCCTGAAAAAAGTACGGGGTTCGTGGCATTCCAATTTTTATGGTCTGCATCGCGGTTCCTATGTTGATCACGCGAATAATCATAAAGACCAAAGGTGGATTCTCCAGTTTGACATAAAAGACGCCTTTCAGTCGGTAAACACTGAACTGCTTAGGCAGATTCTTTTAAAAGAATTTACCCGAAAGATAGATTACTACCAATCAGTGGTAAATCGCTATCATAGAGACCTGGAGAGTTTGGAAGAGCTGAAAAAAGAATTCTCTGAAGATGATGATTGGCCAGAGTTGGAAAAGAATGAGAAGGAAGATGTGAAACATTCCAGAAAAGATATGATTTTTTCTCCATTCTATCCCTTGTTTGGAGAAGAAAAAATAATAATTGAAGATTCGGCCCGGAAACTGACTGACTTGATAATTAGTTTAACCATCTTTGAAAATATACTGCCGCAGGGAACGCCAACGGCGCCGTTTCTGTTTTACACCTATCTTGCGGAAAGCGATGCTATTCTTGGAATGATGCGAGGCATTCCAGAATTTTGGCGTGAACAATGGCAGATAAAATGGGGTATAAGCTGTTATGTGGACGGATTTGTTCTGTCCTGCAACAGACTACTTCCGATTGAGGTAAGAGAAAAAATCCTAAAAGCCATTGAAGAATCGGGACTGAAAGTCAATGAAGATAAAACCCGGTATCAGGATTGCCGCCATGGCGCGGTTATGATTACCGGCCTTGTTGTGGACGGAACTGGAAAAGTCCGGCTGCCTAAAAAGGTGGTCAGGAAATGGCGAGGAATAATCCATCGGGCGGCTCGTGAAACAGATATGGAAAAGAAAAAAGAATTGGCGAAAAGAATTGAAGGATTTGTCGCTTCCTTAAAACCAATCTATGGGGCGGCGATTCCCCGTCAAATCATAACGCCTCTGAATAAATTAAATAGCCCTCTTAAAGAATACTAAGGGGGATTTTTTTATTGCCCGCGAAATATTGCGACCGAATGAACAAACTAAACCGTAGTATGATAATACATATTACCATACTGTCGCATACTTTTCTTAAGACTTTTCCGCGCCTCTGTCTATTTCCGCAATATTCTCGGCGGACGCGCTGAACCCCCAACCAACTTTACCCTTACGCCTAAATATATTTTTTCATACCCTAACCGATACTTATAATAATAGGTGTAATGATGGTTTGCAATTATCTTTATAATTTTATTGTTTCTTGTCAAATAAAAATAGATTTAATATAGAAATCGCTGTCATAAAGTTGGTGTGGGGGTAAACAACCTTCGTTTTATGCCGTCGGTAAAAATAAAAAGTTCTTTTATTTTCATCAGCCGGCTGAAAAACAAAAATACCGCCAATATTGCCAGCGAACCCAAAGAAAGGCGGACTAGCGCCAGAGAGCCGCTCATCTTGGCAAGGTCAAGCGGAAACAATCCCATCAAAAACCAGACAATCACGCCGCTTATAAGAGTGGCGCCCAAAACTTTGCCGAAAGATACCAGAATCTCTTTTTCGTCAAACGAATCCGCTTTCTTCCGCAAATAAAAGACGAGTATAATAAAACTTACAATCTGATTGAGTGAAAACGCGATTGCCAGTCCGGCTACTCCCAAAGAACGGCTGAACCAGACAGCCGCAATGGCGTTTATTACCATTCCGAACAAACTGGCGTAAAACGGCGTTTTAGTGTCTCCGGCGGCCCAAAAAGCGCGCACAACCAAAGAAATCAACGCCTGCGCGGTAAGCCCTATCGCCAGGAATTCCAGAGTTCTTTCAGTAAGGATAACCGCGGGATAATCAAATTTGCCCGTTCCAAAAATAAGCCGGACGATTTCGGCCTTAAAAATAATCAAATACGCCGTGGCGGGAACAATCAAAAAAACAATCTCGCGAAAAGTCCGGGAAAAAGCGGCGGCAAATTTTTCTTTTTGGCCGCTGGCGAAATAAGCGGAAATCGTCGGAAAAGCTGCCACGCCGAAAGAAACTCCTATCATGCCAAAAAAAATGCTCTGGATATTTGCCGCGAAATTAAAAATCGTCAAACTGCCGGTTGCCAAAGTGGACGCCACTGAAGTAATAACAAAAAGATTAATCTGCCCGACCCCCAAACTTAAAGTCCGCGGCACCATTATCCTGAAAATTTTTCTAATCACCGGATTTTGATAATCAAAATAGAACCTGTATCCATAACCCAGCGAGACAACCGCAGGCAATTGGACAAAAAAGTGCAAAGCCGAGCCCAAAATTACTCCAAGCACCAGGCCGTAAACCCCCAGAGCGAAAATTTTCGCGAATACTACCGCTCCGATAATTATTCCCGCGTTGTAGAAAATCGGCGCGGCGGCGTAAACGACGAATCTTTTGGTGGATTGCAATACGCCGGACATTATTGAGCTTACTGACAAAAAAACCGGGCTTAAAAACATTATTTGGGTAAGAATAACCGTGGTTTGAAATTTTTCTCCGCTCCAGCCCGGAACAACGAATTTGAGCAGATACGGAGTCGTTAACACTAAAACCGCGCTAATTACCGCGATTGCCGCCAGAAAAATGTTCAAAATATTGTTGGTTATTTCCCATGCGCGTTTTTTGTCGCCTTTATAAAAATAATCGGAAAGTATGGGCACAAAACTGGCGGACAGCGCTCCGACGATTAAAAGATTAAAAATAGTGTCGGGAATCCTAAAAGCCGCATAATAAATATCCAGCGTATCACCTGCTCCAAAATAACCGGCCAAAATCCGGTCGCGTATAAGCCCCAGTATTTTGCTCGCCAACGAAAAAGCGGCGATGACAAATGCCGCTGAAGCGACTCCGCTGAATTCATTAAAAATTATTTTTTTGAGTGAAAACATACTTTCATCGCTATTGCTTTGAAAAAACAATCCCAGCAAACTTATCGGACTTAACTTCTAAAACCTCTTTAATCTTTCCGCCGGCTGAAAAAAAATCTGTCGCCCCAACTGGCTGATTAGCCGCTTTCCATGTTGCGGGAAACGCAATTTCGTGATTTAATTTTTCCAATTTGCTTCCCGACTGCTTCTGAAACAACAGCGAATAAGAATCGTTTTGCGAGGAAAAATTATTAAAATCAATTTTAAACGGCAAAAGATAGCGGAAAGAAACAACTGTTTTTTCTCCAGGACTGGTGTAAACCCAAGAACCGAAAACGGTTTTTCCGGACTCGGTAAAAATTTCTACGCCGCTCGCCGAGACAATATCCGTGTTCTTTTGTGAATCGGACAGAATGTCGTCTTTTATGTATTGCGAATAATCAGCCGCCGGGTTTTTAAAAAACGGCGGTTCTTTTGTTGCGCCGCTGGCGCTTAACAATTTGGCGCCCTGCGGAACATAAATTCGCAGATAGTCGCTGTTGACTTTATTGTACCATTCGTCAGGGCCTTGGCCGCCCAAGTTTTTCCGTAAAATCGTAAGCGTGTTTACTACCGAACCATCTGCGTTAATTTCGGAAACCAAACTCGCGCTTTCCGCCATCACCGCATCGCTTTTAAAGCCGTTTATATTGCTGTGGACAATCGCCAGATAATCTTTATCCGCCTGCTTAACCTGTCCGGACCATCCGCGGCTTGAAATAAATTCTTGCGCCGCCGCGCCGTTAAAAAATATCTGAATATCTTTTTGCGCCAAAGACAAAGACAGGCCTTTGATAACGCTGATTTTTCCTCCCATCGGCAGATTCTCCGCATTGCTCCTGATTTCCTTTAAAAAATCGGCTAAAATCATTTTCGGCTGGTTTATAGTTCTGTCATAGTTTGCCTCTGTTTGCCTTTGAATTTCTTCAATAAAATTTTTTTCATCCAGCTCCAGAATATACTTTTCCAACCTTACCGGACCTGTTACCGACAATATTTTTCTTACCGCTTCCGGATTAATCGCTATAACCCCGTCAACGGTCTCGCCTCCGGCTTTTTCATAAAACCAGCTTATCTTCCTGGCGGAATCGGGAAAATTAAAAAACCAGTTGGCGTCGTGCAAACTCCATGAAGCGCTGATTTTTTTAATCGGCTCCGGCGGCTCAACATTAACCCGCAACTGGCCGTCCAGTCCGTAAACATCGCTCATTCTGATGTTTTTGATTTTTCCTTTTGCCACATCCATAATTCCCACGCTGCCGATAAATCCGCCCGTGGCTCTCGCTTCCGAAGGATTTTGAAAAACAAGAAGGTATTTTTTCGGCCAGTCAAATCCCAGAATATTTTTAAAGTTTTCAAAATCAGCCGCCAATTCCTTGATCTTTCCGGTTTCTCCGACCGCTGGCAAATATTTAATAATATCCAGCAATTCGTTTATTTCCGCGAGGCCGGCTTCATCTACGGCCCGCGCGTTTAAAATCTTCCACTTCATATCGCTAATTTGCTTATAAAAATTCAGTCCGAAAGCGGTAAGCGCGAAAAGCGCGAAAAGAACCGAAAGACCGATGATTTTTTTAAAATGACTGCTCTGAATTTTTCCTTTTACGGGGGTTTGCCCCGTTAGAAATGCTATTTCTAACGGGGTTTGCGCGTCCGCCCTCTTGGACAAATCCAAAACAAACGGACTTGCATCTCCGCCTCGCTTTTCGCTATGTTTTGTTGTTTTGGTTCCGATCATTTTTCTTGAGAGTTTTTAAATAAATTTTCAGCGTTTCTTCTGCCATTTTGCGCCAGGAATATTTTTGCGCTTTTTCCAAACCCGATTTCACCATCTTGTCTTTTCCGCCTGTGCGCCTGCCTGCCGCAGGCAGGGACCCGCCGTAGGCGGGCAAATCAGTTAACACTTCTTTCATCACCCGCGCCATCTCATCATAATTATGGGGGTCAAAATATTTCGCGGCCGAACCCAGAATTTCCTTAAGCGGCGCGATGCCGGAAGCCGCCACCGGCGCGCCGCAGGCAAACGCTTCAAGCCCGGTTAGGCCAAAGCCCTCGTAAAAAGAAGGTATCACAAAAAGCTCGCATGCGTTGTAAAACAAAACCAATTCTTCCTCCGGAATAAACCCCGGGCAAATAATATCTTTTTCCAAATCCAGGTCTTTAATCGCTTTTAATATTTCCGGATAAAATGGATCCTCTTTCCCACCCAGAACCAGCTGGATGTCAAGCCCAAAACCGTTTTTCAGCTTCTCAAAAGCCTTTATAAGCCCGACTACGTTTTTGTGATTGCGCCAGACACCTGCGTAAAAAATGAACGGCTTGGCAGCTCCGTATTTTTCGGCGATGTCTTTTTTAATTTTATCACGATTCGGCAAAATTTTGAAATTATCGCCGACGCCTTCGTAAACCACTTCTATCTTACGCGGGTCTGCGGAAAAATATTTTATCACATCTTCTTTAGTAGAGTTTGACACCGCGATAACCTTTTCGGCTTTTCTGATTGACGATCCAAAAACCGCCTTAAACGCCCGCCGCCGGAGCCGGGAATTCATTTTATGTCCGGGAAAGAAAAAAGGCGTTATGTCGTGAATGGTCACGATTGATTTTCCAGGATATAAAATCGGGCTGTTAAAGTGGGGAAAATGAATCAGGTCAAGGCGCTCTTTTAAAAGTTGCAGCGGCAAAATAATTTGTTCGCGCCATGAGTACCAGTGCGCTTTTACTTTGACTTTTTTGAAATTTTCCGCCGGCGGATTAAATTTGTCAAACTCTTTTTCCAATAAAAAAATTATGTATTGATTTTTTTTGTCAATTTCCGCCAGGTTATTAATCAAATTCTTGATGTAATTTCCAATGCCGGTCTGCTCGGCGCCGTACATCCGCGCGTCAATGCCGATTTTGTGAGTTTTATTTTTTTGCTCCATAGGTTTCTTTAAAAACTTGTAAGGTTTCTCTCGCGCACTTTTCCCACGAAAATTTTTTAACTTGCTCGGAGCCCTAACTTACAGTCAGTACAGGGACTTGACAAACAATGTTCGTTATAATATACTAATATTAGAATAAGTCCTTAGGGTAAAGTTCGGCGAAGGGCATTCTCATCAGGAATATCCCGTTGAAACCGGAACAGTCCCAAAAGGCATCTATCCGCTATTTGAGCGGATTTTTGATTTGGATCATTCTGAATTTTAAATCCGCAAAAAAATTTTCGTCATTTTTAATATAAGCGCGATAAAAAATATTAGATATAAAATCGGTGAATTCAAGCAAAATATCGGTTACGGAAGATTGGATTTTAAACTCAATTTTTGTATTCGGATAATTTTCCCTAAGCGATTTTTCTATTTCAAATCTTAATTTTGCGCGGCCCAAAAAGCCGCCTTTAGATGCTAATGAGTTGTTTTTTTGTTCTGTCTTTTAAATTATAGGATTCGTCAAGATAAATATACATAGAAAATGAAAAGTTAATTTTGGAACAAAAGATCAGAATGACCCTTTTTATCTTATCAAAAAATCAGCTTTTTGGCGAATAAAAATCTCGCGATTTGTACGCGTTGCGTAAAAAAATAACCCCGAAGAAAATTTTGTTTACCCCGTTAGAAAGTTTCTTTCTAACAGAGTTTATTGTTTCTTCGAGGTTTGGTCTCGCGCATCAAGATTAGTTCTTGTATCTATAACGGCTCGCGTTCTATCACTGATTCTTGCTTGAAACTTGGCTCGCGCTCCTCAATTGGTTCTTGCTGGAACACTGGCTCGCGCCGATGTAGTGGTTCTTGCTTCTTAGCTGGCTCGCGCTCGCATTTTGGTTCTTGTTCATTGAATGGCTCGCGTATTGCGCATGGTTCTTGCTTAAGGGTTGGCTCGCGCCGTCCATCTGGTTCTTGCACTTTTCCTGGCTCGCGTCCTCTTGCAGATTCTTGCCGTAAATACGGCTCGCGCTTTTAAGGTGGTTCTTGCTTCATGTATGGCTCGCGTAGAACACGGTTCTAGTTTTTTTGGCTTTTTAAGCCGGCGCTTTTACTGCCTTTTTGCGATACACCTTTGCCTGCTCTCTGTCTCTTATCGGCTCAATCAAATGATCCATGCTGTGATTCAAGACATGGAAAGCGTAGGGCAATCTTCCGGTATTTACCAAATGGTCTTGTCTTGCCTCTCTTACCGGCAAGCCGTATGCCTGCCACCAGATTTCCAGCGCATGCGAAACGAATATTTTTACCATCCAGCGGTTGGCTCTGCGGTGAACATTTTTAGCGCCTTTTTGTTCTTCGAAAGCTCTTCTTGATTTATAGAGCCCATAGTAAGCGCCTTTTGCCCTGATTAACGAAGGAC
>JAHIHE010000117.1 GCA_018899995.1 Patescibacteria group bacterium
AAAAAAAGCAATTTTTATCTTACAAGCGCTATTCTTCGCTTATTTAAGCCAAAATATAGACATTCTTTTACTATTAAGCAACACCTCTATTGGATTGGGGAAGGCGCTATTTATGAAATAAACATAGCCAATTTCAGCACGAGAAAAACTTATTCGGAATTGACCGGTTTTATTCCCAAATTAAAATCGCTCGGGATTAAAACAATATATCTTTTGCCTATATGGAACTCAATCGAAACGCAAAAAAATAAAACATCGGGATACAGCCTCATAAATAGCGAACTAAATCTGAATTACGGGACAGAGGAAGAATTGAAACAGTTGGTTAATACAGTTCACGCAAATGATATGAAGATACTTTTTGATCTTGTTATTTCTTATCGGCCCGACACAAGCGTTGAATACAAAAATTCTCCTGAAATGTTTCTCCACAATAAAAATGATGGCTCTATATATAAGTGGAGGTGGGAGTATTCAATAGATCAAACAAGTCCGGAATTCATCGCCAGAATATCGGATATGGCGGAATATTATGTTAAGACATTTGACATTGACGGCTGGAGAATTGACGCTCCGCAAATAAACATAAAGGAAGGCGATGAAGGAAATTTATTGTTGGGAAATGGGAAACCGATCCCGCCGGATTATGGAGCCAAAGAGCTTTTAAAAGAAGTTAAAAGAAAAATCACGGCGATAAAACCCGATGCGATATTGTTTGCCGAGATGCCCGGACCTCTTTGCGAACGAGCTCCGGAAACTTGCGATACCGCTTTTGACGAGTACGCGGAGGCATCGTATAATTGGTATTTTTCCGGATGGCTGAACTATCCGACAAAACTTCCCATCGGATCAATTACCTATAAAGACGGATTTCTTGACAAGATTGTGAACAATAAAGCGACTTCTCAGGACTTGGTTAATTATATGATAAAGGAAAATATAAAAAATAACCGAATCAGATCCCATTTTTCCGAGAATCACGACACGCAAAGAGTACAAGCGGCTTATCCGAAGCAGAATAAGGCTTTGCTGGCTATGATATCCACAATTCCGGGAGTGCCGATGATATATGCGGGGCAGGAAACAGGAAACATAAAAAAACAAGCTTTTGATTTATCTAACTATGACACCAATTCAGATTTATGGCAGTTTTATAAAAAAGTTTTTTCTATCCGCAATTCCAGCAACGCTCTTAAATACGGCGGCATCAAAAATGTCTGGAAAGGCGGCGATAATATTTACGCTTATTCAAGGACTTATGAAAATGAAGCTGTCGTTGTTGTAATTAATTTCAACGGAAAACAAGTCGAAAGCATTTTGGATATTCCGTTTCCAAATGGAACGCAATTAAAAGACGAGCTATCAGGCGAAACCTTCACTGTCAGCGATTTTGCTAATTTTAAAATTTCTGTTCCTGCTTACGGCTCAAGAATTTTAACAATTAAAAAGTAGTCCTATGATAAACCCAAACAAATTCACGACAAAATCGCAGGAAGCGATTGCTTCCGCGCATTCAATCGCGTCGGATTATTCCCAGCAGCAAGTTGACGCGGCTCATCTTATTTTAGCTCTCATCAAACAGGAAGGCGGGGTTGTGATGTCTATTTTAAACAAGCTTAATGTCCAGACAAATTTTCTTGAGGCTGAAATTGACGGGGAAATCAAAAAAATCCCCAGAATAGAAGGAGCGCCTTCCGTGGCGGGGCAAGCCAGCCTGACCGGTTGGCAGGTGTATCTGACGCCATATCTTGGACAAGTTCTTGAGAATTCGCAGAAAGAAGCGGATAAATTGAAGGATGATTTTATAAGCACGGAACATATTTTGCTGTCTATGGCTGAAACCTCGGGAGCGATAAAAAGCATTCTTGAAAAATTCGGCGTAACTTATGAAAATATTCTGAAAGTCTTAGTCCAAGTAAGGGGAGCGCAAAGAGTGTCTGACGCCGAGCCGGAAAGCAAATTCCAAGTTCTGGAAAAATACGCGCAAAATTTAACCAAGCTTGCCCGAGAAGAAAAACTTGATCCCGTGATCGGCAGAGACGAAGAAATCAGAAGAGTGATGCAGGTTATTTCCAGAAGGACAAAAAATAACCCTGTCTTAATAGGCGAGGCCGGAACGGGAAAGACGGCGATCGTGGAAGGGCTGGCGCAAAGAATTGTGGCGCAAGATGTGCCGGAAACTTTAAAAAATAAAGAATTGATTTCTTTGGATCTCGGGTCATTGATCGCGGGAACAAAGTTTCGGGGCGAATTTGAAGAAAGGCTTAAAGCGGTCCTGAAAGAAATTGAACAGTCCGCGGGAAAGATAATTCTTTTTATTGACGAGCTCCATACGCTAGTAGGCGCGGGAGCGTCGGAAGGTTCAATGGACGCGTCCAATATGCTGAAGCCCGCGCTGGCAAGGGGAAAATTGCATACCATCGGAGCGACGACTTTGAAAGAATACCAGAAATATATTGAAAAAGACGCGGCGCTGGAACGAAGATTTCAGCCGGTCTATGTCAATGAGCCAAGCATAGAAAACACGATTTCAATTTTGCGGGGGATAAAAGAAAAATATGAAGTGCA
>JAHIHE010000118.1 GCA_018899995.1 Patescibacteria group bacterium
AAATTCTGCCGCCAGCTTTTGGCGCTGGCGATTATTTCTATAAAATACATTCCATCTTCCGAAATTTCAAAATTATAATTAAAATTATTTTTTATGGTTAGGTTTAAATTTTCTTTTTTAAGCAAGTTCATAAAGTTTTAAAATTATTTATCTATTTCTTCTCGCCGCGAAATTAAATGGGTAAAAATATTTTCTCCATAATTCGTCTGATGAAGAAAATTGATTGTCAAATAAAAACATCGCTTAAAAAAGCGCGCTTACGCGCTTTTTTTAAATTAATTTACTTTTGCCTTCAAGCGAGACTTGATAAATAGTTCTCTCTGCTCTTCGTTAGCCTTGTGCGCTGCTTCTTTTAAAACCTCTTTTTTCTCATTATCAGAGGTATGCAAAAAGAAGTCGGAAAACTTGCCCGATTTTTCTTTATATTTCGTTTTTCTAAAAAAATTTAAAAAGCTCATAGAATTTTATTTAATGTATCTTCAGTATAATACTCTTTAATATAATCGTCAATTCGTTCGTTGCCACTTTTTATTTTAATAATATTTTCAACCGTATTCTTCTCAAAATCTTTTTTAACAAAGAAAATCACAACTTTATCGCCAAATTCTTTCGAAATTTAATTTATAGTATCTTTTGCTCCCAAAAACTCTTTAATGAATGCCCCTTTAGGGATATTTCTGCCTTCAACAATCTCCCTTGCTTTGGTAAACATCCACGCCACTTCAGGCTTCTGATAAATATAAAAAATGAAAACCGGACGTCCTTTTGCCAGAGAACGATTTATATTTTGTAAGGCTTTACAGTAATTTGAAAATGTACCATCAAATACAAAGCTTTGTTTTTGATGTAAAACATGATCATGAGTTTTTTCAATAATTAAGGAAATTGCTCCTTGAAATAATTGCGAATTATTGCCTGTATATCCGGGAATAAAGCGCCGAATTTCATCGCCATCAATGCGAATAACACGGCGCTCGTTGTCATCTTCTAAAAGCTTAATTAAATTTTTTGAAAATTCCGTTTTTCCCGCCCCCGGCGAACCCGCCATAAATACGGAAATCGGAACACTATCCGGAGCGTACTTTGCAATACCTGTTAATTCTTTTGCTATGCGATTTTTATTCTTTTTGGCGAATTCTATCGCCGCCTCGCGAGTATTGTTATCAATCATATTTTAACTAATTTTTTATTTTTCTAATGCGTACAGGAAACATTATTATATGCCTTAAACTTTTATCAAATTTTCCCCTTTTACCGATTTTTCCTCGCCGCGAAATTAAAGGGGTGAAAATATTTTCTCCACAATTCATCGGATGACGAAAATTGATTATCAAATAAAAAATAATCAACTAGCGCCTCACGCAGGCGCAAGATTTCCTTTAAACGGGATTTATTTTTCGCGTCTTGAACCGTCAAATCCAAAAGTTCCAACGCTCTTTCAAACGCTCTATCGCTATAATCAAAATTATTTTTATTTTTCCACAAAATAGTCCGTTCAACTTCACTGCCAACATTTGCCAATTGTTCGGCAAAAGTCAGTTCAAGCCAGCGCCCTTGCGCTAATTGTTTGTGTTGATAATTCATTGGCTAATCTAACGACATCGCAAGTCGTTAATTTACTAACGACTTGCGATGTCGAAAATTTAAATTTCTCTTTCAATCAAATTATTAACAATTTCAATAATTATTTTTCGCGTATCAATATTTTCCACCCCCCTGCTTTTATTTCCCTGCGAAGGCCGCAGATTTATCATTGAGTCAAATTCAATCCAATTTTCGTCATTAGCCGCCGGGTAAATATTAATTCCCCATAAATTATCCTGCTTTGAGCCATTTTCAATTAAAAGCGCTTCTTCGTCAGCATGGAGTTCCCCGCCGATAACCATTATTTTCTTTTCAATATCCACTACCGCTTTAACTAAATCGCCAAACATAGCTTCGGCAATCTTTTCCAGTTCCTTAATTGAAATTTTGTCTTTGATTATTTTCATATTAGCTTTATCTTATCATAACTTCCATAAAAATCAAACAAACCAAAAGCCGCTTTTAAAGCGGCTTTTGTATCTTTAGGTAAAACGATTTTACAAAAGATTAAATTTACAAAGCGAGATCGCCGACAACGTCGCTCACGCTTTTGCCCCGGCTTTTTGCCTCTTCGGTTCTCGGGCCTCTTCCGCCCTCCGGCTCAACAATTTTAAGATTCAACCGCGCGTTATTTTTAACGCCGATTATCCTTAAAAGGGTGCGGATGGATTTTGCGGTAGAACCTTCCCGGCCGATAACATAACCCATATCTTCCGGATTGACTTTCAGGGTCAAAAGCACCCCTCTTTCGTCAAGAGTGCGTTCTACGACAACATCATCGGGGTGATTGACGATTGCCTTAACAACGATTTCCAAAAATTCCTGATCTTTTATTTCTACTTTGGTCATTTCAATATCTCCTTCAATATCTTCAAATTTTAGTGGTTACAACAAAAGCAATATTTCGACCTTTCGAGGAATAATTACCTCTACCGATACTGCTTATTTGACATTTTAAATTAAAAAAAATGATCTGTCAAATTTTAAGACTTGGCTGGTTCGGCTGTTTTTGCCCCGGCGGCCTCAGACGGTCGTGCGACGGCTTCAACCGGCTTTGCTTCGTTTTTTGCGGCTTCAATGTCGGGTTTTGCAACAGGCGCTGATTCTGCCGGAGCGCCTGCCTGTCCGACCCGCGCGCCAGCTGGCACGGCAAGCAAAGACTTTTTGCTTTTTGAAATTTTTACCTTAACTTTTGGCGCGTCAATTATTTTTGCCTCCGCCAAAATATTATGCACAGTTGGCGTCAGTTGCGCTCCTTTGCCTATCCAATTTTTGATTCTTTCGGCTTCAAGTTTGTGTTTTTTTTCTCCAGGGTTGTAAAAACCCAGATTCTCCAAATATTTTCCCGGTCGTCTTCCTTTCTCAATCAAAATCAGGCGAAAGGACGGCTTATGTTTTTTTCCGAATCTTAGTAATCGTATTTGCAACATAACAATATATTAATTTTCAATTTCTAATTTTTAATTTTTAATAAATTTCCAATTATTAATTTTTAAACTTTTTATTGCTTTGTTTAAAAATTGATTCATTTAAAATTTACTAGAAATTAGAAATTAATAATTAGAAATTTCAAATGTAATTTAGTAATCTTAATATTATCAGAATATCAAAAAAGTGTCAATAAAGAATATCAACTATAGCCATTTCTACTCCGCTCCGTCAAATTTCACCGAGATTATCTTGGAAACGCTTTCGTCGGTCATTGAGACCCCGAAAATCACCCGCGATTCGCGCATTATCGCGCGGTTGTGCGTAATAACGACAAATTGCGTCTGGGCGCTCAGTTGGTTTAAAATTTTGGCGATTTTTTGGGAGTTGCTTTCGTCTAAAGCCGCGTCTACCTCGTCCAAAATAACGAAAGGCGGCGGATTGCTTGAAATAATTGCGAAAAGTATCGCCACGGAAGTAAGCGCCCTTTCTCCTCCGCTCAGCATTTCCATATCTTTTATCTTTTTGCCCGGAATCAAAATCTTCACCGCGATGCCTTTCTCGCGCTTTTTGCTCTTTGCTGAAGTATCCTCGTCTTCCTCGTCTTTTTCACCGCCGTTTTTGTCTAAATCAAAAATTTCCAAACTCGCGCCTCCGCCTCCGAATATTTGGCGGAAATATTTATTAAATTCAAAATTGATTTTTTTAAAAATTGAGTTAAATTGCTCTTCAATTTTTTGGTCAAGCTGGTCAATTATTTTTTCAAGGTCGGCTATTGCCCGCTCCAAGTCTTCGGATTCTTTTGCCAGAAAAGCGTAGCGCTCGTCCGTCTCTTTGAATTCCTTGATTATCGCAGGATCAATGCCGCCGATTTGAACCATATCATATTTTAATCTGTCAATTTTTGATTTGATGTCTGCTTCATCAATATGGCGTATATTCAGTTTCTCTATTGATTCAATATCTATATTCGGAATATCTTTTTTAATTTCTAAAATCAAAACTTCCAGCCGCGTGTCAATTTTCGTCTTTTCTATCATCATTTGCTCTCTTTCTCCCTTAATCTTTCCCAGCGACAACTCGCAGAGATTTATTTTTTCCTGCAAGGAAAAAAAATCGCCGCGGCGCGATTTATCGTCAGCTGTTTCTTTTTTAATCTTCGCGCCGAGAATGCTTTTTTGGCTTTCCATTTCTGAAAAATCCGCTTTTATCTTAACTATTTCTTTTTCAAGCTCCTTTTCTGATCCGCCAGCCCGCTTCGCCGCTGCTTCCCGCCTAGACTCGGCGAGGCTGACAGCGAGGCGAGCTGGCGGATCGGAAATCGTTTTACCTTGACTGTTTTTTTTAATGGCCATTATTTTGCCGATGACAATCTCTTCAAGTAAATTTTTAATTTTCCGTTCAATGTTTTTTAGTTTATCCTTAGCCGCATCTATTGACGCTAAATTTGCCGTTTTTCCATCCAGCCCCGAAATCGCCGCTTGAATTTTTTGGTAAATATCGCTTATCCTGTCTCTGATATAGTCCGCGTTTATCGGCGACGGCTCTGTTTTTGCGCTTTCCTCTTCGCGCTTTTGCTTTTCTTTTTCCATCGCGAGCTTTGTTTCGCAAATTGCCAGTTTTCTGGTGCAGTCGTTTATTTTCGCCTGTATGTCTTCCATTTCGGCTTTCAGTTTTTCTTCCAAATCGTCAATTTTGAAGCTTTGGTTTTTTATCGCTTCCATTTTTTCCAGCCACCCGCCGAGTTCGTTTTCCGATTTTTTTAATCCGCTTTCAATCGCTTCAATGCGCGCGCGCAATCCATTTTTTTGCTCGGAAAATTTATTTAAATTGCAGGAGTACCACTGCTTTTGATTGTCTTCCAGTTGCTGTTTGACTATTTCAAATTTTTGCAGCTTGTTTGCCTGCCGCTTTAAAAACGCGAGTCGCGGAGAAATTTCCACCAGCAAATCCTTCACCCTTAATAAATTCTGGCTGGTCAAATCCAGCTTGCGCGCCGCTTCGTTTTTTTTGATTTTATACGGCTTAACTCCGGTAGCGTCTTCAAAAATAGAGCGCCTCTCCTCCGGCGAGGATTTTAGAATCGCGTCTGTCATACCCTGATTAACCACGCAATAGCTTTTTGGATTAATCCCCGCCCTTGCAAGCAATTCCAGAACATCTATCAGGCGCGCTTTTGAATCGTTGATAAAATATTCATTTTCCCCGCTTTTATAAACCCGCCTGCTGATAATAATTTCTTCAAAATCAATAAAAAAAAGGCGGTCGGAATTGTCAAGATAGAGAGAAACCGCGGCGCGCCCGAAAGAATGACCGCTGTGGCTTCCGACATAGATTAAATTTTCGCTTTTTTTCGCGCGCAGCGCTTTGATGCTCTGTTCGCCTATCGCCCAACGGACTGCATCCGCCACATTGGATTTGCCGGAACCGTTCGGCCCCACCACTGCGGAAATTCCTTTTTCAAATTCCAGAGTTGTTTTGCGGGCGAAAGACTTAAAGCCCGAAATTTCAATTTTTTTTAGATACATATTATTTGTTCCACCCTTTCGCTTTCAGCGCTTCTTGCGCCGCTTCTCTCTGCGCGTCCTGCTTGCTTCGGCCCTCGCCCTGCGCTATCAGATCTTTTTCCAAATATACTCCGACAATAAAATGCTTGTCGTGGTCCGGCCCCCATTCTTTGAGCGCTTTATATGTCGGAGTGATTCCGGCGCGCTCCTGGGATTCTTCTTGAAATCTGCTTTTGGGGTCTTCATAAAGTTTCTGCTCCAAAATGTCGGGGAGCTCTTTGGTAATATTTTTTTCCACGAATTTTTTTGCAGTTTTGTATCCGCGATCCAGATAAATCGCGCCGATCACCGCTTCAATCGCGTTGGCTATCAAACACTGTCTTGCTCTGCCGATGTCTTTCGTCTCACCCTTGCTCATCAGCAAGTATTTTTCCAATTCAAAATTTCGGGCGATTTTCGCCATCATAATGCTGTTCACTAGCGAGGCCCTGAAATTGGTAAGCTCGCCTTCGGGATTGGGATAGTTTTGATATAAATATTCCGTGACCGCAAGCTCAAGCACTGCGTCGCCCAGAAACTCCAGCCGCTCGTTGTGCGGCAAAGCAAAGCTTGGGTTTTCGTTTAAATACGAGCGATGCACCAGCGCCTGCCGCAGCAGTTCTTTGTTTTTAAATTTGATTTTTAGCGTCTTTTCCAGTTTTGATAAATCTTCCGGCATAAGTAATTATAAATGACTAATTAATCTAATTCCTAATTGACCTAATCAAATCCCAAATTCGTAAAAGTACAAATTACAAACCACAAATTACAAACAAAACACAATTAACAAATCATGATTTATAGATTGTTTGTGTTTTGGAATTTGTTTGGAATTTGGTTATTGTGATTTGTGATTTTAAAGTTATTGGGTATTGAT
>JAHIHE010000119.1 GCA_018899995.1 Patescibacteria group bacterium
ATTTCAGGGACGAAAAAAATATGGATGTGCTGCTGTTTATAGACAATATTTTCAGGTTCACGCAAGCCGGAAGCGAGGTTTCCGCCTTGCTCGGCAGAATTCCGAGCGCGGTCGGCTATCAGCCAAATTTAGCCACGGAGATGGGCGAGCTTCAGGAGCGCATCGCTTCGCTTAAAAAGGGTTCAATAACTTCAGTGCAGGCGGTTTATGTTCCGGCAGACGACTTGACCGATCCGGCGCCGGCAACCACTTTCGCGCATCTTGATTCAACGATTACTCTGGCAAGAGGGCTGGCTGAATTGGGCATTTATCCCGCGATTGATCCTCTAAACTCTTCTTCAACAGCGATGGATTCAAGGATTGTCGGGGAAAAGCATTATCGCGTCGCGAGAGAAGCTCAGAGGGTTCTGCAGCGGTATAAAGAACTACAGGATATTATCGCGATTTTGGGAATGGACGAACTTTCAGAGGAAGATAAAGTTATGGTTTATCGGGCGAGAAAAATCCAGAAGTTTTTCTCCCAGCCGTTTTTCGTGGCAGAAGTGTTTACTGGCAGCGCGGGCAAATATGTTTCTTTGGCAGAAACAATAAAGGGCTTTGAGGAAATATTGGAAGGCAGACACGACGTCAAGGACGAGCAGTCGTTTTATATGAAGGGAGGAATTGAAGAAGTGAAGTAAATTTTCAATTTTCAATTTCTATTAAATTACCAATTTTAAAATTTTTAATTAGAAATTAATTCATTAGAAATTTAATGA
Source organism: Patescibacteria group bacterium (assembly GCA_018899995.1). GTDB lineage: Bacteria > Patescibacteriota > Minisyncoccia > JAHIHE01 > JAHIHE01 > JAHIHE01. The sequence goes on from JAHIHE010000119.1 coordinate 759, forward strand.
AAATTGAAAATTAGAAATTAAAAATTAAGTAAAACCATGGATTTATTTAAATGACATCGCTCTGTGAAACCTTAATTTTGAATATCTATGATCAAGTTTGTATTAGAAGTTCACACAATTGAAAGGACCGTTGTCAAAGAAGAAGTTTCTTTGGTCAATGTTCCGACACCGGTTGAAGAACTGACCATTCTCCCGGGCCATCTGCCGATTATTACCACTTTAGGATACGGCACATTGCGCTATCGCGACGCGAAAGGGGAGCAGTATTTGTTTATTTCCGGCGGATTTATGGAAGTGGAGAGCGAAAGGGTTGTTATCCTGGCGGATTTGATTGAGCGGCCGGAAGAAATAGACGAAGCGGAAATTGAAGCGGCGAAAAAAAGAGCGGAAGAGCTCCGCAAGAGAAAAGATGTTGATGTCCGGAGCCTGGCTTCGGCGCAAGCGGACCTGAATGTGGCTTTGAGAAAAAGCAGAGTGATAGAGCGGCACAGACATCGGAGATAAAAAATTCCAACCAGACAATCCTAAAAAATCCTTGGATAAAGGATTTTTTGCTTGACATTACTGTAAAAGGTGCTGAAGCAATCGAAAAAGCGGTCAGAAAAGTGCTGGCAGACAGCTGGCGCACAGCTGATATATTCAAAAAAGACGCTGACGATTCAGCCAAATTGCTCGGCACAAAAGGTATGGGAGCCAAGGTTTTAGAGTACTTAAGGAGTAAATAAAAACAAAGTTAGCGGCGTTATGCTTTTTTCAAGTATGACGCCTCTTTTTTATGGCTTTAAGCGGGCAAATATGGTATAATAATATAAATAATTTATGATTATTAAAGTTATATGGACCCAACCCTTTTAATGTTATCGGGCATAATTTTAGGAGCGATTATTGTTCTGGCTTTTTTGAAACTGTTTGGAAAACAGTCAGAAAACGAAGCGCGGAAGGCACTGCTTGAGCTGGAAAATCATTTCAACAAATTGTCGCAGGAAGCGTTGATGGCAAACAATGAGCAGTTTTTGTTTTTAGCCAAAGAAAAGCTGGAGGCCCAGAAACAGGAAATTAAAAACGATCTGGAAAATAAGAAGAGCGCGATTTCCGAATTGATGGAAAAGTTAACCGATAAATTGAGCAAAAGCGACGACGAAAGAATAGCCACTTTTTCCGCGCTGAAAAAAGAGCTGGAAAACTACAAACAAATAACAAGCGAACTGAAAGGCAGCACAGACGATCTGAAAAGATTGCTGTCAAACAATCAGTTAAGAGGACAGTTCGGCGAGCAGGTGGCGGAAAACCTCCTGAAAATGTCGGGGTTTGTGGTGGGGGTTGATTATGTTTACAATAAAGAGCAGGAAGAAGCCGATACGCGTCCGGACTTCACGGTTTTTATGCCGGATAAGACAAAAATCAACATTGATGTGAAGTTTCCTTTTTCCGCACTGGTAAAATACACCGAGGCAGACGGCAAAACCGAGAAAGAACAACATATCCGGCAGTTCGCTTCGGACGTCCGTCAGAAGCTTAAGCAGGTGACCACTCGCGACTACATCAATACGGATAGCAAAACCGTTGACTTCGTGATCCTGTTTATTCCCAACGAAATGATTTTCAGCTTCATTTACGACAAGCTGAACGACATTTGGGAAGAGGCGATGACCAAAAAAGTGATTATGGCCGGACCCTTCAGCTTTACCGCGATTTTGCGGATGATTAAACAGGCCTATTCCAATTTCCGGTATCAAAAAAATCTGTATCAGGTAATCGCACTTATACAGAAATTTGACAAAGAGTACCAAAAATACAACGAGGAGCTGGATAAGTTGGGCGAGCGCATCGCTTCCACCTCTAAGCAGTACGATAATGTTTCGGGGACCAGGACAAGGACGCTGAAAAAAATCGTTGACCAGATCAAGGAAGAGGATATCAGCGAATTGTCGCCGGAAAGCAACCCGAAATTAAAATAACCGGAAACAAAGAGCGATTATGGAAACAAAAGACCAAAATATCTCCGGCGAAGTAAACGGATATAATTTTCCTTCCCCAAGAACAACCAACGCGCGCGATTTTTATATTCAGCGCGCTTTTGAAATTTTACCCGGATTTTTGACATGGCTGACATTTATCGCGGCAGTCGCCCTCGCTTTTCATCGTCCCATTTGGCTTGCAATTTTCGTGATTATTTTTGATTTGTTCTGGACTATCAAAGCGATTTTTATCGCGGCACATCTTATTTCCGGATATTTTGAACACAAAAAATGCCTGGCAGTTGACTGGTTTTTGGAAACGCAAAAAAAGAAAAACTGGCGGGATATTTATCATATTGTAATTCTTCCGACCTACAACGAAGGGTTGGAAATAATCAGGCCGTCCGTAGAAGCGTTGGTCAATTCAAAATATCCGAAAGATAAGATGATGGTCGTTGTAACTTTTGAAGAGCGCGCCGGAGAGGAATCGGTCAACTGGCGGCGCGATGCCCTGCAACGCGAATTCGGGGACAAGTTTTTCGTTTTTTTAACCACGGTTCATCCGGACGGAATTATCGGCGAAGCCAGAGTAAAAGGAGCGAATATTACCTGGGCGACGAAAAAGATTAAGCAAATAATAGACGAAAAAAAAATCAAATACGAGAATGTGATAATTTCCACTTTTGACTGCGACAGCCGGCCGCATCCGCAATATTTGGCGGCCTTGACCTGCGCTTATTTGGACAATCCGGCTCCGACAAGGTCAAGCTATCAGCCGCTGCCGATGTTTTTCAATAATATCTGGGAAACCACGTCTATATCCAGGGTGATTATCACCGGTTCTGCTTTCTGGAATATGATTCAGGCGATAAGGCCGGAGCGCATAGTTACCTACACGAGCCACAGTATGAGCTTTAAAGCAATTGTGGAAGTTAATTATTGGCCGGTTGATATGATTTCTGATGATTCCATAATTTTCTGGAAATGCTTTATCTGCTTCGGAGGAAATTACAATATCAAGCCCATATTTTTGCCTATTTATATGGACGCGGTAGAGGCGGAAACCGTCTGGCAGACGTTGATTAATCAATACAAGCAATATCGGCGCTGGGCTTATGGCGTGGAAAATACCGCGATAATTGTAAGGGGATTTTTAAAAGACAAAAAAATCCCGTTGAAAGAAAAAATCATAAGAGTTGCTTCGGAAATTTACGGCCGGCATTCCTGGGCGACTTCTTCTGTGATAATCGCCGGTTTTGGTTGGCTGCCGTTTATTTTCGGCGGAACGGAATTTAAAGATTCTGTTTTGGCGTTTAATCTCCCGACTACCTTACGGAGCTTGATGCTCGTGGCTATGTTAGGCCTGTTTGTTTCGGCGTCTCTCTCTGTTCTTATTGTCCCTCCGCATCCAAAACTGAAAGGAAAATGGAGCCATGTAAGATTGATGTTTGAATGGCTGCTTTTGCCTCTGGTGGCTATTCCGATGGGCACTTTGCCGGCGATTGACGCGCAAACGCGGCTGATGTTAGGCAAACATATGGAATTCTGGGTAACGCCAAAAATGAGAAAAAATAATTTATGACCCCGCTATACTTATCGCCGTTCATCGCAAGTTTTATTGTTTCATTGTTTTTAACATGGGTTTTAATCGGATTTTCCGAAAAATTTAAATTATTTTTCGCGATTAAACCGCGCCACATTCATAAAAAAAATATTTCGCGGCTTGGTGGAATCGCGATCATCGCATCGTTTATCGCGACAATAATTTTTAATCCAGACTTGGTTTTAACCCAACAATTAATCGGTTTTTTGACTGGAGCAATAATAATCCTGTTTTTTGGCGTAATGGATGATTTTCGCGCCTTGGGCTGGAAAAAACAACTATTTTTTCAATTGGCGGTTTCTGTCGTCATAATTTTAAGCAATATCAGGGTTGATTATCTTACCAATCCTTTCGGCGGCATGATTCGGCTGGATAATTGGGAAATTTTTAGTACACCTGTTTTTGGAAGCATGTTTATAATTTTCTGGATTGTTTTTTTAATGAATGTTTTAAACTGGGTTGACGGAATAGACGGGTTAGCCGGAGGCGTTGGCGTGACCGGAGCGGGGATTCTGTTTTTTTTAAGCGTATCCGCGCTGGTTAACCAGCCGCCCTTAGGAATAATTTCGGTCGCGCTTGTCGGCGCCGTTTTGGGATTTTTGGTATTCAATTTTCATCCGGCAAAAATTTTTATGGGCACGAGTGGCGCTATGTTTATCGGTTTTTCTTTGGCGGTAATTTCAATTTTTAGCGGAGTGAAGCTGGCTACTTTGGTTTTGGTCTTAGCTGTGCCGATTTTAGACGCCTTATGGGTGATTTTGCAGAGGATTAAAAAGGGCGGGTCAATTTTCAGCGGCGACCGCTCGCATTTACACTACCGCTTGCTGGAATTAGGTTTTTCCCAGCGCCAGATTGTCGTTTTTTATTATATTTTAAGCGTGTTTTTCGGCATTATCGCTTTGAATATCAGCGGATTGGGCAAAGTCGCCGCTTTCTTGATTTTTACCGCGATAATATTAGGTATTTTAATGGCAGTTTCGCTGATTTCCAAAACTCGCGAAGCCCAGTCGCAAAAAGAGTAGAACATGGACATTGAATATCCAAGCAGGTTTCCATGTGCCAAGTGTGCCGAATTATTGACACCTTTAATTATATTTGATATGCTTGATACATTGAATTATTAATTAATAATACAGATTATGAACCCCGTTAGAAATTACAAAATTTAACGGGTAAATCGTAAGAAATAATTATGGAAATGACAAAAGATAAAATTTCTAACGGGGTAAAAATTGCCGTAATTGAAACAGGCGCCAAGCAGTACAAGGTTTCCGTGGGCGATAAAATAAAGGTGGAGAAATTAAACGCCAAAGCGGGCGAGCATATTGATTTTAAAAATGTTTTATTGGTGGCCGATGAAAATAACGCGGTGATCGGAACTCCCTTGGTTAAAGGTTCCAAGGTCGCGGCCGAAGTGCTAAATCAAGCAAAAGCGCCGAAAGTAATTATTTTTAAGTATAAGCAAAAGGAAAGGCAGAGAGTTTTTAAGGGCCATCGCCAGCCGTATACCGAAGTAAAAATTACTGAAATAATTGAGAAGTAAAATATTTCCCCGTCCTTAAAAGGATGGGTTTTCCGTTTTATGGAGTTATCCACAATTGGCTATTAAACCGAAATTTGGTGTCAACTCTACCCCGTTAGAAGTCTGTTTAGATTGTATAAATATTTTAAAACCAAAAAATAATACTGCAAATTATTAAATCAAGAAGATAAAAGCAAGCCACTTTTGAAAAATATCGGCAAAATAATATGTTTAAAACCCTCAAAGATATTCCGCAGAAAGATTTGAAGAATAAACGCGTGCTTCTTCGCGCGGATTTCAATGTGCCTGTGGGAGACGACCGGATTGTGGACGAAAAAGAGGATTGGCGAATTAAGGCCGTTCTCCCGACAATTAAATATCTAATTGGCGCGCGCGCGAAAATAATCATCCTTACGCATTTGGGCAGGCCGAACGGCAGAGTAGAGGAGTCATTGCGGCTGGGTCCGGTGCAGGATAAGCTTACGGAACTGCTTGATATGTCGGTTAAAAAGATACCCGACTGCGTTGGCCGGAAAGTAAAAGAGGCGATAGCCGAGATGGAAGAAGGGGAAATTTTAATGCTGGAAAATCTGCGATTTCATAAAGAAGAGGAAAAGAACGACAAGAATTTCGCTGGAAAACTGGCGGAATTAGGGGACATTTATATAAACGACGCTTTTGGCGTTTCTCACCGGGCGCATGCTTCAACAGTGGCTATAACCGAATTTTTGCCTTCGTACGCGGGATTGTTGCTGCAGAAAGAAATAGATGTGCTGGAAAAAATTCTTGAAAAATCCGACCGACCGGCGGTTGCGCTTATCGGCGGCAAAAAAACAGAGACAAAATTGCCGGTAATAAATATTTTAACGGAAGCCTGCGACTATGTTTTGGTCGGCGGAGCGATTGCCAACGAGATAATTAATACGCCCATAAGCAAAGAAGTCGCTCCAAATGTGATTCTTCCGATAAATTGCGTGATAAAAAAAGGAGATTGTTTGGATATCGGAGACGATTCGGTTAAAGAATTTTCCAAATTTATCAGAAACGCGAGGACGATTGTTTGGAACGGTCCTATGGGAGAATTTGAAAAGCCGGAATTTGCCGAAGGAACAAAAGGCGTGATTGAGGCGATTGATGCCGCTTATTCAAACGGAGCCAAAGTTATTATCGGCGGCGGGGAAACGATTTTGGCGCTGCAAAAATTCGCGCCGTCTTTTTTTGGGTACAGCGACGGATTCGATAAACTCACCGCAGGCAGGATGCACATTTCCACGGGCGGAGGCGCGATGCTGGAATTTTTAGCGGGGGAAAAATTACCCGGGATTGAAGCGCTGAATAAATAAAAATTATCTTTTCATTTGGCGTGATTTCATCATTTTTTTACCGAAGTATAAAATTATTGACACATTTTTTGACCATGGTATAATTATTCCGTAATCACAAAAGTCCGCCGCAAGCGGAAAAACTTACTTAAACCAGATCCCTAATGGAGAATCCTAATATGCCCGCCTACGGCGGGTCCGCCGAAGGCGGAAAAACCAGATATTTATATCCTTATATTGCCAAAGATTTAGTTAAAAAAATGGTTTTTGTCGGCGGTCCCAGGCAAGTTGGCAAAACAACCTTAGCTAAATTGATTGGCAAAGGGGAGTATCAAAATCCTCTTTATTTGAATTGGGATAACCGCGATGATAGAAAAAAGATAATCGCGGGTCAGCTTGATTATGAATCTGATTTGCTGATTTTTGACGAGATACATAAGTATAAGCAATGGAAAAATTATTTAAAAGGCGAATTTGATAAAAATAAAGATAAGCATAATTATTTAATAACTGGCAGCGCTCGCCTGGATTTATACAGGCGCGGAGGCGATTCACTGCTGGGCAGATACCATTATTATCGCTTGCACCCTTTTTCTTTACGGGAAGCGCTGGGGATAGAGCCGAATTTAGAGATTGGACAGCCTTTGAAATTTGTTAAAAGCGAAAAAATTGGCGGTATTTTTCGCGATTTGCTTGCCTTTGGCGGTTTTCCGGAGCCGTTTTTGGAAAAAAACGAGATTACCGCGCGCCGATTTCATAGCGAAAGGATTGACCGTTTGGTGAGAGAAGATATTCGCGATTTGGAAGCGGTCAGGGATATTTCCGCTTTGCAGATTTTAGCGGAAATTTTGCCGTCAAAAGTAGGCTCGCTTTTTTCTCTTAACGCTTTGCGGGAAGATTTTGGAGTCGCCCACAAAACAATTTCCCTTTGGGTGGAAATTTTGGAAAGATTTTATTATCATTTCAGGATTTATCCTTTTACTTCATCTGTTTTCAAGTCATTGCGCAAAGAGCCGAAAATTTATCTTTGGGATTGGTCGCAACTGGAAGATCGGGCGGCTAAACTGGAGAATATTGTCGCCAGCCATCTTTTAAAAGCCGTTCATTTTTTGCGCGATGTTTATGGGTATAAAACGGAGTTATATTTTTTGCGCGACCGCGACGGCAAGGAAGTTGATTTTTTAGTAACCGTCGACAGAAAACCATGGTTTGCCGCTGAAGTAAAATCTAAAGATAAGACAGTGTCAAAAAATCTAATTTATTTTGCCGGCAAATTGCGCCTTCCTTATGCTTATCAGATTACCGAAGATGACGGCGTTGATTTTGAAAAAGACAATGTCAGGGTTGTCAGCGCCAGCAAATTTTTAAGCGGCTTGGTTTAATGTTTTGAAAAACAAAAAATATGTCTTTTTTCTCTCTTAAAAAATCTATTGTTCTATTTGGGCTGGTTAGTTTGATTTTTGGGTTGCATTATAATAACACAAAAGCAGGGTATTTAGGCGATATTTATATATCAACCAACGGGGAATGCTTAGTAAGTGGATTGCAATGCAGTATTGTCACAACTCCGCTAAATTGCTGCGTGGCGGCGTATCCAACAACCCAAACAACAAGTTCAGGAAATAGTACTACTCTTTTGGGCTATTCTTGTTGTTTTACTGGCACTAATAGTCCTTGGAATAGTGCTTTATGCACGGGTACTTGCAATAGTGTTAGTGATCCGTGTATTTTTACGGTTAATAATCCCACATATTATAAATGCTATGCAC